>CAZIIZ010000128.1:0-7091 GCA_964539225.1 uncultured Hyphomicrobiales bacterium
CTATCGTTACTCCTATCGGCGGACATGGTGTATTCTTGGATGCTGGTAAAATTTACGAACACATCCCACAAGAACAATTCCCAGCTCAGAAATTAGCTGCTGATTTATATATTGAATCAGGTATCCGTTCTATGGAACGCGGTATCGTTTCCGCAGGTAGAGACAAAGTTACCGGCGAAAATCATCATCCAAAATTGGAATTAGTTCGTTTGACTATTCCGAGAAGAGTTTACACTCAATCTCACTTCGAATTTGCAGCAGCTTGCATTATCGAACTTTATGAAAAACGTAAAGAAGCTCGCGGTTTGCAATTTACATTCGAACCAAAACAATTGAGATTCTTCCAAGCTATGTTTGAAGAAGTAAAATAGTTTATAGCAATATAAATTAAGCATAAAATAAAATCCCGTGTTTCTGAATTGAGACACGGGATTTTATCGTTATATTTATGGAAATAATGCTGATGTTCAAATAATAAAGCTTTGCATAATTCTATAAAACAAAATAATTATTTGTTCCTTGAAATTACGAATCGAGCGAAGTCAATCAGCGATGTTTTAGCAGGAGAATCTTGGAAAATATCCAACGAAGCTATGGCGGAATTAATAAATTCTGCCGACTTAAGTTGGGCAGAATTTATACCGCCGTTGTCCACTACAAATTGAATTATATCCTTAATTTCAGGCTTCGAGATTTTACCCTTTTTCACTCGTTTAACTATTGATTTTGCCGTTTTATCGTCTGTTCGTTGCAATGCGTAGATTAGCGGTAGAGTAATTTTTTTCTCTTTTAAATCATTGCCGGCAGCTTTGCCGATTATCGAACTGGTACCGATAAAGTCGAAAATATCATCTTTAATCTGGAATGCTATGCCTAAATTATCGCCAAATGCTTTGAGGATTAATCTTTGTTCTGAAGTAGCATTGGCAGCAATAGCCCCAATTTCGCAACAAGAAGCTAATAACGAAGCGGTTTTCCCTCTAATTATCTGGAAATATGTTTCCTCGCTTAGGTCTATTTCTCTGCTTTTTTGGATTTGAAGCAGTTCGCCCTCGCTCATCATTTTGATAGCATTGGCGGAAGCTTTTAGAAATTCAAATTCGCACCCATCAATTGAAGCAAGCAAGCCTTTCGCTAAAAGGAAATCGCCGATGAGTACTGCAATTTTATTATTCCATGAAGCGTTAATAGTAGCTATACCGCGTCTTTCGTCTGCTTCATCGACCACATCATCGTGAATAAGCGTAGCAGTATGGAGGAGTTCGATCATCGAAGCTCCGGTGTAGGCTCTTTCGTTCATATCTCCGCACAGCTCGGCTGTCAAGAACACGAGCATCGGTCTCATTTGTTTGCCTTTTTTACGAGTCAGGTACTTCAATACTAAATCTAATAAAGCAACATTAGATTTCAATAAAGAATCGAAATGTTCATCGAAATTCTTTAAATGCGTATCAATCGGAGCACTAATTTCCTTTAAAGTCATATATTCTATACTTAAATATTATCAATTTTCAATAAAAATATCCACAAAATTATTATAATCTTCAATATACTAAATTGCAGTAAAACGAACATAAAAATACGAAATTTAGCTGATAATTAAAAGCTAAAATTTATTTGTCAGTTTTTAGTACTAAATTTCTGCTTTAATTTGATTGTTATTATTTTATCTCGATTTGAAATATCAAGTAATAATTGCTTAGAAAATTCCATTTATCGTCGTATATTTGTAGTTCAATCAACCGGAATTAATGGCAAAAGAAAATATCGCAATGCACTATCAATTGTATAAGCCTTCGGAATTATTGTCTCGCTATGTCCATTTCTATTGGATATTGGAAAGCGAAAAATTATCTATTTACGACGCTCCAAACCGAGTAGTGCCGAATGGATCGGTAAATTTATTCTTTCATTATGGCGATGTACTAAATAACAGAGACAAAGACAATCTGATTACGCCACAATTCCAAACAATGATTTCCGGACAATCAACTGATTATTTCGATGCCTTATGCACTGGCACATCTCAATTCGTTTCAGTAGTGTTTTACCCAGCCGGAGCTAGTTTGTTCTATAATATTCCAATGTTACATTTACAAAATCAACATATAGATATTTCGAATCTCGACCCGACAAATGCTAAATATATTTGCGAACAATTAGCAGAAGAGCCAGATGATAAGCAAAAAATTGCAATAATTGAAAAGTATTTGCTTAGAAACTTATCAGAAAAGAATTCCTATAATAATCTTAGAATTTCTACTGCTTTGGAGAAAGCCGCTCGCTGTGGTGGCAACGTCCCAATAGATAAATTAGCTAATATTGCTTGCCTTAGTTATAAACAATTCGACAGAATATTCTCTGATTTAGTCGGACTGCACCCCAAACAATTTATGAAAGTGATTCGATTGCAAAACGTGTTCAGATTGCTATCTAATTCTCCACAAAAAAACTTATTAGATATAGCATTCCTTGCCGGCTATTACGACCAAGCTCATTTCACTAAAGAATTCAAACAATTTACTGGCTATACACCGAAACAATGCCTGAAAGAATGCACTGCTAGTTCGGATTATTATTTGGCGATATAGCAGGAATGAGCTATTTATTCTTTCATTATGGAGATGCTGTAAAAGCAGAATATAATGCCAAGTCGATGAGTTCTCATTGCTTAGTACCAAGGATATAGATGCTATGAATTTTTACTCTCAAATAAGCTGTCAATCAAGAATTAGATTAATCCATTGCCTCATTCGGTTTCTAACCATTATACACATCTGTTAAATCGTTGTCGATTTGGCATTCCTGCGGAACGAGTCTTCGAGTGGATGCAGGAAATCTGTCTTCAGATTCAGCGAAGCTAATCTAAATCTTTTATAATACTTGTTATTTTGCAATGCATTCTGAATTACAGTATTTTAGATTCCGATATTTGCTCGAAGACTCACAAAACCGGAATGACACTATTTATCGGTATTGCCGAAGATGTGTATAATGGTTAGCATTCGGTTTATGTTAATTATGGATAGCTTCAAAAGTTGGGGTTTAATAACCGTCGTTTACTAATATTGATGGCTTGAACTTAACGGAATGATCCATAAGCTCAAGCCATTATTCGGTTGGGCGATGCGTGGTATATGACAATATTATCGTAGGATGTTTATTTTTTTGCTTATTGTGCCTTTATTAGTTTCTATCATTACTATAACAGTACCGTTTGATATTTCTTCACCAAATTGCCAAGTAAGATTTAATTCGGGATTGTTCATGTCTTCGATTTGCCAATGATGCAATTCTCTACCGCTTAGGTCATAGATTCTCACGGATTCTACTTCCATTTTACTATCCGAATTCTTTATATTAATTGCTAAACTTGAATTTATGCTATTGTATATTAATTTTATGTCTAAAGAATTTGTTGGATCGGCTACTCCGGTGGCTTCACCGCCGTTATCTTTATCTCCGGCATTCTCTGCTTCATTGTAGTCATATTTCTCGTTGATATTCATCAACCATGGTTCTAAAGCAAGGAAAGCAGTATATTGAGAAATTACTCTGTTTTTTGTGCTAAACTTGACTATTTCTTCGGTAATACTCTTACTCTGTTGCTCCTTGGATAATTTCTTCATTTCAGCAAATGCGGAAAATTGGTTGTTTTTGTAATTGTTAGTTGATATTATATTCTGCACAGGATATGATTTGCTGAAAGGATTTTCCCCATCGAAACCGGTGATTTTTACTGTGATACCATCATCGCCATAAATTTTGCCGCACATTAAACTGTATGCTGAATTTGAAGCGACTACATTATCTAGATACGAAAAGCCATCATTCATCAAAATTAGCAAATTTGTCCCATATAAATTTTGATTATAATATGCTTCAAATAATGGCATGATATTGTCGTAATAATAATAATAACCGTCATTGTAGTTATAAGTGCAATGGTTTAGATCCGTTTCGACCATACCCTGAGTAAATGCCGAAATATTATAACATAGCAATTGATTGTAACGGTAGTAGTTACCGTTATATTCAAATCCGTTGTAATAGGCGTTGCCGTTGTTATTCGCATTTTCATAAAACATTCCGATATTTATTTTTACCCGATAATTCAACAAACCGCGTAAATATGAATACTCATCCATAGTTTTATCCGCACTGTTATAGGTAATATCAGAGGTCAATAATAATACGGAAGTTACATCGTACTCAGTTTCATCCTTCACAAAATCATTAATTGATAGCATTACGTTGTGGAAATATGTTAGTGAATTTGTGGTATGAGCTTTCAAAGCTCTGATTGCTGAGTCTAAATTGTCCTTGCTTGCCGGCATCCATTTATCAAATACGAATTTATTAGTAGCTCCGGAAAGCAAAAGATTGAATGAATCCTTGGTATTGAGTATTGTATTCATCGAACTTGTAAGCTTCGCACAAGTTCCGGATTTTGCTTCTGAAAATTTATCCATATCGTAAGCAAATAATACTTTTTTTGCGGGTCTGTTATTTTCGATTTCTGGATAAATCAACGCCATTTGGTAGTATTTTTCATTGTTCTTTTCGCAAATGTCGAAAAATACATTGCTCTTGTTCACTCGGTCGTAGCTGATTGAGATAGGCTGACTGTATTGATAATTTTGTACGGAGTAGCGCGAGAATCCAATGGTTTCAATAGTATCTTTGTGAATATCATTGGCGTTTACGATAGATTTGTTTACTGTCAAAGCATTTGCGAATTTGAATTCATTGTCGTCTCGAATAAAAATATCAAATTGGGAAACATTATTCGGCAAAAGTGTGGCTGATAATTCTGAAGTAATATTATCTATAGTCCAATTAGACGGAGCTAAGAAGCTAATCCTGAACTTCCTAGTCTTATCGGCAAATAGAGGATATACTCGCAGATTGGCTGCTCCGTATGTGTCCCATGTTAGCAGTGATGGGTCAGTTCTGCGTGATACGTACGATTCATAGATTTCAGTGGCTTTAGATCTGTCGATTAACATCGCCGGCACTATTGTATCGCCTACCCACAGCCAGGAATCATTAATTGTCCAGTCAGTTGGTAGAGTAAATTGGTAATTAATTTCTAAGCTATCTAAAGCATTAGAAAAATTACCACTAACTCCTACTGCCATCTCCAAATCATATTGGCAATAGATACCTTTGGGTTTGACAAAGAGTGAACAAGTCTGAATTACCGAGCCATAGCTGTACCACGAAGAATAATTCGGATTACAAACCTGAATGACTGCTGCCTCAGACTTAAGTAAACTTAGCAATAACATTGCAAAGGCGACGATGAGTAAGGATTTCTTTTTCATAAGATACTCCGGTTTTGTAAAAAAAACATTAGGTATTATTAAAACACATGGTAACTCGAAAAGGTTACACTTATTTTTAAAATAATTCAAATTATTTTAAAATATTATTTAAGACTTACCCAATAAGCCAAATCCGGCTTAATAAAAATCCTAACAATATTTATTTCGATTTTTTAAGACTATCAATAGCAGTTTATCTTTATAAAATATTTGCCATCGTATTATTCATGAACAGTGCTATGGCATTTCATATATTTGGTAACTACTTATTATAAAACTCGTAGTATCAGCTAAATTGTTTTGTTTATCTAAACATTATTACTTAATTTTGTTTTATAAAAATAATTACTTAATAAGGGCGAAATATAATGGCAGAAATAATAAATTTCCCGAAAATTATGGGAATCCTGAACGTAACTCCTGATTCATTCTCCGACGGTGGAGAATTCAACGACAATGAAAAAGCAATCGAAAAAGCTTTGGAAATGATTAGCGACGGAGCCGATATTATCGACATAGGCGGAGAAAGCTCCAGACCCGGAGCTGATGCCATTGATGCTAACGAAGAAATTAACAGAATCGTACCGATAATTGAAGCTATCCGCAAAGCCGAACCAAATATTAAAATTTCTGTGGATACTACTAAGTCGAAAGTCGCCATAGCTGCCATCAAGGCTGGTGCGGATATGATTAATGATATTTCCGGCTTAACCTTCGACCCCAAATTGGCAGATGTAGTAGCGAAATTCGACAAAGAATTAGTGATAATGCACATTAAAGGCACTCCGAGAAATATGCAGAAAAATCCAAAATACGACGACGTAGTAGAGGATGTGTATGAATTCTTGGAACAGCAAATCGAATTTGCCAGAGAATGCGGTGTTAAAAAAATCTACGCTGACGTTGGTATCGGATTCGGAAAAACTTTAGAGCATAATATTGACTTACTTCGTGGGCATAGTTCGTTCAAGCAATTGGGCGTGCCGATGCTGTTAGGCATTTCTCGCAAATCATTTATCGGAGAATTATGCGATATTGAGAATCCAAAAGATAGAGACGTAGAAACTGCATTGCTGCATTCTCTAATGATAGGCAGAAATGTAGAAATTATCCGAGTGCATAACGTGAAATTGCACTCCACTTTGAGAGATTTATATTACGAATTAAATTAATAATTGGAATAAATTGATATGAAAAAAAGTATTTATAGATTTGCTATATCTGGATTATTATTGTCATCATTGGCTTTGAATGCAGCTCCGAGGCATGATAAATCGCAGTATGTGGACTATCAAAATGAGTTTATGAAGAAGATAGAAGCGTCGGTCGAAAAATTTGATAAAAAGCCTGAACAGAAAAAAAAGAAATTATTAGCCGACGTGTCGCAGATAAATGCTCCGAAAACTATCGACGAATTCACGAAAGTATGGTACAATGAACCAATTTCGCAAGGCACTACCAGCACTTGCTGGAGCTTTGCCTCGACTTCCTTTTTAGAATCAGAAGTATATAGACAGCATAAGAAAGAATACAAATTCTCCGAAATGTACACAGTCTATTGGGAATATGTAGAAAAAGCAAAAGGATTCGTTCGTTCTCGAGGCACTTCGCTTTTCGCTGAAGGTTCGCAGGCGAATGCACCATTTAGAATTTGGAAAGAATACGGTTGCGTTCCAGAAGAAGTTTATAACGGAATGAAGCCCGGTCAGGAATTTCATTCTCATACCAAGATGTTCAATGAGTTGAGTGCGTACTTGCAATCTC
>CAZIIZ010000129.1:0-7050 GCA_964539225.1 uncultured Hyphomicrobiales bacterium
AGACGTGATAGCGATGAAAACCTTAGGCGTTAACTTAGTAAGATTTAAACATACTGCACCGCACCCTTACTTCTCGTATTTATGCGACAAATACGGACTATTCCTTTCCGTAGATGTGCCGATATACAATGTACCGGCTCAATTCTTCGACGTTTACGAAGTACAAAGCAGAATGAAAAATATTGCTGAAAGACTTACCCAAAATTACGACAATCACCCTTCTACTTTTGCATTTGGTATCGGTGAAGGTATTATTGAGGGCAGCAGCCAAGTAGCAGATTTACAGAATGCTTTGATTAAAACTATTAGATCAACATCGAGTAAATTGATATTCAAAAACGTATTGATTGGTTCTAAATATTTCTCTACTGACGGAATTGATTTTATTGGAATTAAAGATTGCCGCAAGTACCAGAATTATGAACAGTTAAGTGCGAAAATCCCAAAATTGTTGGAATTAGCAAACGGCAAACCGATGTTCATTAACTTCGGATTCCCTATGCAGGTTAATAATTCTAATGGATATACAGATCCAATTACTATCGAAGCTCAACGAAATTATATGATGCACACAGCGAATATCGTAAATAATTATAAATTAGCCGGATTAGTATATTGGGCATTCAATGATTATCAATTGAATCATCCGCTGATGACGGTAAACAATCCAGAGCAATATGTATGCTCTGTGGGCTTGTTCTCGCGTTCACGTCATCAACGATTATCATATTCTACTTTGCAAGTATTATATACCGAGCAAGACGAACAGCCAATACTAACCGCTGGCTCTTATTCGGAATCGACTCCACTGATTTATATTATAGCCGGATTGCTTACTGCAATTGCTTTAGTAGCATTTACTCGCAGATTTAAACGCTTTAGAGAATACTTAATGCGTGCAATAATTCGTCCATACAATTTCTACGCTGATATTCGAGACCAAAGAATTATTTCTATCGGGCAAACTTTCTTATTAGCGTTTGTCAATTCTATCGCAGTCGGTTTATTCTTCTCGGCTTCATTATATTATTTAAGAAACTCAGAAATCGCTCAACAATTAATTATGACTTGTTTGCCAATTAAGGCATTAATCCCAGGATTATATCAATTAATTTGGCAACCAGAATATATGTGCCTGATAATTGCAGCCATTGGACTGCTTACGGTATTCGTCATTGCCGGCGTTATCAGGTTATTTTCCTTATTCATTAAGTCCAGAATTTACTATTCCGACACGATTACTATAGTAGTATGGGCCTCGACTCCATTAATATTATTATTACCATTATCAATGGTATTAATAAAACTATTGTCGTTTCTACCGCATTTAATTCTATTAATACTTCTATTGACGATAGTTATCTACGTCTGGGTATTATGCAGAATAATTAAATCAGTAACGGTAGTATTCGATGTAAAGCCGATAATATCCTATTCTGTCGGATGCGGATTCTTAGGCTTAATCTTCTTAATTCAAATCTGGTATCTGAATTCTGCCAATGCGATATTCAGCTATTTAGATTATCTATATAAATATTTAATGAACATATAAAAAATAGAAAGTATAGAATAATGAAAACAATGTATAGCAGTAATTTTAATACTTTGAAATTGATTAATAAGGGCAAAGTCCGTGAGATATACGAAGTCGATGGCAAAGTGCTGTTCGTTACTTCAGATAGAATTTCCGCATTCGATGTAATAATGGCAGAACCTGTGCCTATGAAGGGCAGTGTTCTATCGCAGATTTCCACTTATTGGTTCAATCATACTAAGCATATTGTGGATAATCATTTTATTACAAATAACCCTGATGAATATCCAGCAGAATGCGAACCATATAAAGAAGATTTATTAGGTCGCTCAATGTTAGTAAAGAAATGTAAAACCTTGCCAGTAGAATGTATTGTGCGTGGTTATATCGCCGGATCGGGTTGGAAAGACTATAAGTCAACAGGTAAAATTTGCGGAATAGATATTCCAGCGGGATTACGAGAGTTCGAAAAATTGCCTGAACCGATATTTACTCCTTCCACTAAAGCTGACGAAGGACATGACCAGAATATCAGTTTCGAAGAAGTAATTAATTTAATCGGCGACGAAAATGCGAATCTAATCAAAAAATATACTATTGAATTATATAAATTCGCTAGCGAATATTTATTGACTAAAGGCTTAGTGCTTGCAGATACAAAATTTGAATTCGGCGAAGACGATAATGGTAAAGTGATTTTAATCGACGAAGCTCTGACTCCGGATTCATCCCGCTTTTGGCTATTGGAGGATTATGCTCCGGGCAAACCTCAAATTAATTTCGACAAACAAGTACTCAGAGATTACTTGGAGACATTGAATTGGGACAAAACTCCACCGCCACCGGCTCTACCTGTGGAAATTATTCGCAAGACTGGCGAGAAATATCAAATCGCTTTGCAAAGAATAATTGGTTAATTATTCAAAACTCCATCTTTCCAATAGGTAATTATCCAATGGAAAGATGGAGATTTGCTTTGTCGAATATCCAATATCGTTAATTGAATATTCGACAAGACAAATCAAAACCAATAAATCACAAAAATTCAATATAATTAATATAAAACCTAAATAATGGCAAAGCAGAATTACGAAAAATTATTGATTGAAAAGCAAGCTGCCGATTTTTTCGATTGGAGTACTTTTCTAATTTCGGTATTATTAGTAGGAATGGGATTGATTTCTATTTATTCCGCTACTTATGATTCGGGTATGAGCGTGTTCTTTAATAAACAGCTAATTTACACAGGAATAGGCACGGTGGCTATGTTCGCCCTAATGTTTGTGCCTGAGCGATGGATATATATAAATTCGCTTCCAATTTACGCCATATCAGTTCTATTGTTGATTTTAGTCTTTCCCTTGGGTAAAGATGTATATGGCACGCGAGGCTGGATAGACATTGGCTTTATGACACTTCAGCCCTCGGAATTCGCTAAACTTTCTACTCTACTGATGATAGCGAACCATTTGTCCAAAAAAGGCACGGACATCCGTACTCTTCGAGATTTGGCGGTAGTCGGGGCTTATGTAGCCCTACCGGCTATTCTAATCGCTGTAGAGCCGGATACTGGCTCGGCATCGGTACTTGGTGCATTAACTCTGGGCATTTTGCTCTGGAGCGGTTTTGATACTTATTCTCTATACTTTATCGTTAGCTTACCGATTGTAATTATTGCTTCGTTTATGGGTACGAACCATTTTATTATAGGCGTTAGCTTGTATTCGTTAATAGCAGCCTTTTTCAAACGTAAATTATACGTAACAATTATAACGATTGGAATTGTCATTGGGGCTGGATATTTCAGTCCGATGATTGTAGAGCATTTAGCACCCCATCAGCAGGGCAGAATCCACGTGTTCCTTAATCCCGAAGATGATCCTCGTGGTAAAGGGTATAATGTAATTCAGTCTGTAATGGCGGTAGGCAGTGGCGGAATCACAGGCAAAGGATTCCTGCAAGGCACTCAAACTCAATTACGATATATTCCTAAGCAATGGACAGATTTTATATTCTGCGTACCGACCGAAGAATTTGGTTTTATCGGCGGCAGCTTAGTAATTATCCTTCTGGCTGGATTAATTTATCGTTCAATTATAATAGCTCACGAAGTAAGCAGTCCGTTCCTAAGTATCATTTGCATTGGCATCGGTACGATATTTTTCTATCATACTTTGATTAATGTCGGCATGGCTATCGGTATGATGCCTGTAATGGGCATTCCTTTGCCGTTTATGAGTGCCGGCGGCTCATCGTTGATAGTCAACATGTCTATGGTCGGATTCCTTCTTAATGCGTATAGAACGCATAGGAAAAAGATGTATTACAGCTAATCACGAAAATAAAATTGCGAATTAACGATACGGGGCGTTTTTTAATTGATCATATTGACAATTAAAAACTCCCCGTAAACGTTTTATAATTATCGAAATATCGTTCAGTATTAGCGATTTTCACTGGATTGTCATACAGCCCAAAGCAGCATGAACCACTTCCGCTCATATTGGCAAATAAGGCTCCGGCATTGTACATCTTATCAATGATAAATTTGAATTCAGAGCAATGCTCCATTTCAGTATATACAAAATCATTACGGAAAATTTGCCTTAATAGTCCAGGATATATATTTAGATATTTAATATAATGTTTGTATTCTACCAATTTTATATCAGAATCTTCAGTGCGATTCAAGTGTTTATAGGCTTCTCCTGTGTTTACTCCGAAATTCGGAGTTACGATTTGAACTGTCCATGGCATTGTGTAATCATAATATTCTAATATCTCTCCGCGACCGCTTGCGATAGCAGAACCATTTTTTAGAAAGAAAGGCACATCTGAGCCCAAGGAACAAGCAATTTCATACAAGATATCGTCAACATTCTGAATGTTGAAAAAAGAACAAATCCCTAACATTACGGCAGCAGCATCAGAACTTCCTCCGCCCAGCCCGCCTCCGGCAGGAATTATTTTCTTTAAACTAATTTTTATACCATCATTAATTTCTAATCTATCCATCAGAATTCTTGCAGCTACGTATGCCAAATTTTTCTCATTTGGGATACCCAAGTCAGTATCGCACAGAAATTGAAATTCATCTGAACTTTCTAACTTGATTTTATCGAATAATGGCACTCGAGCCATAAACGAATTTATATTATGGAAGCCGTCTGAGCGTTTATTTAACACTTGAAGACCTAAATTTATCTTTGCTGGTGCATTTATTGTTAAGATTTTCATAATTTTTTCTTATTTTTAAATTCCTTAGAATTGCAAAAATAAGAAATTATTTTCAAATAAAAATAAAAATGGAACAGAAATAATTATGCCTACTGAATTTGAGATTAGTTATAAGCAGGAATTAATACGCAAAGCTATACATTTATGCTCGTTATCAATACCGATTGGATATTCATTTACTGATAAAGAAACAGCTCTAACGATATTAATCCCACTTACAGTTTTAATAGTTAGCATCGACTTAGCTATAAAATTTATTGATCCTTTAAAAGAATTAATACTAAAAGTGTTCGGTTCGATAATGCGACCGCACGAAGTCAAAAGCGAAATAGTATTGAACGGAGCCAGCTGGGTGATGATTTCGGCTTGCATTTGCGTACTTATTTTGCCGAAAATTGCAGCAATAACGGGATTTTCTGTATTAATCATTTCCGACACCGCAGCTGCACTACTCGGCAAGAAATACGGCAAACATAAATGGTTCGGCACTAAAAGTGTTGAGGGAACTTTAGCATTTATTTTATTCGGACTATCGGTAGTATATTTTATCGGTTTATTAATCGGAGCCGGTTGGCAGTATTTCGCTTTAATTACCGTCGCTACAATTATTTCTGGATTAGTCGAGGCAGTTTCCGGTGTGTTGAAAATTGACGACAACTTCAGTATTCCGCTCAGTATTGGAGCTATTGTGATGATAGGCGATTATTTATTAACGAATGTATGGCACTATTCTTTGTCTGCATTGATGCACTAATCACAAGTTGCTTTTATACTAATAATGATATTAAATTAAGGTCTTAATCAATTGTCTCTTTGTCGGCGAGAATTATACTCAGCCCTTAACTTTCTGTCCATTATATAACTACTGACTGGTCATTCCTGCGGAACGAGTCTTCTAGTGCATGCAGGAATCTAATTTCGTAAAAATACGAGTCATTTGGTAAAGCATTCTGAATCTTACAATTCTTAGATTCCGCTATTTGCTCGAAGACTCACAAAACCGGAATGACACTATTCATAGGTATAGCCGAAGATGCGAATAACGGTTAGAACTTTAGAATTAATTTAGGTTTTATTAAGGAATTTCATTATTTTTGAAAGCATTTAATTGTTTGATAATTGAAAAGATTTGTCTGATGACCCCTAAAAAATTCTTATGGACTTTGATTGGCTCTTTTTTCGGAATTATGGTAATCGTATTAATATATGTAAGTATAGTAATTTCCAACGGGTTACCGTCGTTAGAGCAATTAGAGAATCCTAAACAAAATTTCGCTACTCGTGTCTATAGTGTGGACGGCAAGTTGCTAGATCATTATTTTATAGAGCGTCGTGTGTGGCTGCCCTATGATAGTATTCCGAAAGATTTTTTTGACGCATTAATCTCCGTAGAAGACAGAGATTTCTACGACCATTGGGGCATTAACAGCTCTCGATTGTTCAAAGCAATATTATTTATGGGCAATAAAGGCGGAGCTTCTACTATAACTCAGCAATTATCTCGTGGTCTTTTCTTCAATATGGATAAAACCCTCAGTCGAAAAATCAAAGAAGCCTTTGCGGCGATTCAAATAGAAAAAACTTATACCAAACAAGAAATTTTAGAAATGTATGCAAATACCGTATCATTCGGTCGAGGAGCTTATGGCATACAAGTGGCTGCACAAGTTTATTTTGATAAACCTGCTTATGAATTGAATCTTTCGGAATGTGCGTTTTTAGTTGGGTTATTGCAACGACCGGAAAAATATAATGGTTCGCGAGGATACAATTTAGCTATTGACCGAAGAAATTACGTATTGTATTTGATGGAAGATGTTGGAAAAATTTCTACTTCCCAGCGACTAAGCTCACGCAAAGAACCATTGAATTTCACAAGTCAAAAGGACAGACGTACTAAAGCTTTGTTCGCATCGCACTTTGTGGAAATGATCAGACAAGATTTAGCCAATGACGAAAAATTAAAAGATAGAGATTTGTATAGAGATGGGCTAATTATCTATACTACTTTAGATTCGCGTATCCAAGAAATGAGCCAAGAAGCAGTTGCAGACCATCTCGAGAAATATCAAGCAACCTTCAATAAATCTTGGAGATGGAACTCGAATCAAAAATTATTAGACGATGTACTGACTAAAGCTGTCCGCAATCATCCTGACTATACAATTGCAGACGAAAACGAAAAACCGGGAATAGAACGTCGATTAAAGTCTGACAATAAATTCGTTGATTCCGTTAAAAATGCTGTTACCACGATACAAATCGGTTTAACAGTTGTA
>CAZIIZ010000130.1:0-7013 GCA_964539225.1 uncultured Hyphomicrobiales bacterium
TTCGCATAATATGCGGAAAGCATCGTCTGTATTATCTGCTCCGGTAAAAGATTTTGCCTCAGCTTCATTGCAAAATACTAAATCAGCCATATCGACGATTCTCTTTACATTTTCTTTAAATATTTCAGTAATAAATACATCCGAAAATGTTACTGCGATTTTAGTATTGTGCTTCTTGGCTAATTCCGCTGAATGAAATAGTGCTGCCGTGCTTTTTTCTTTAGTGAATTTATATCCTTCTAAATAAATCCATTCAGAACGCTGAATCCATTCCTCGTTGATATGTTCAGGACCGAAGTGAGCAGTAGCACCAAGCGATGTATTCATTGTTCTTTCTGAATCAGGAGAAATCAACACTATACAAGTGCCTGTTGGTTCTTCATCAATCATCGGAGCAATTAAGTCTATGCCTAATTCTTGGAATTCATTGCGATAGAAATTTCCAAAATCATCATTGCCCACGACAGTTTTATAGCAAGACTTTCCGCCAAATGCAGCGAATGCAATTACAGTATTAGCCGCAGACCCACCGCTACAGATGTGTTTAATCTTATTTTGCAATTTTTCAAGCAATGCTCCCTGATCAATATTCTCAACTAAACGCATTTCGCCCTTCTGCAAACCAATTTCCAGAATTTCTGCATCCGGCATTTCGTATTGTAAATCAATTAAGCCATTGCCTAATCCGCATAAATGTATATCTTTAATCATTAAAATTTTCTTTCTTTATTATTTGTTGATAGCCAAATTAATAATTCGTTGACATAAGTCAGGGAATTCGATTCCAATTTGTTTAGCAGCCATCGGCACTAACGAAGTAGAAGTAAATCCTGGGACAGTATTAATTTCAATCACTATCGGCACTCCGTCTTCATTTAATCTAAAGTCTGTACGAGCGAAACCTTCGCATCCGATAGCAAAGAATGAAGTTCTTGCCATATTCATAGCAAATTCAGCTATATCTTCAGGTATATCTGCCGGGCATTGATAGCCGGTATGCCCTTTGGTATATTTATGCTTGTAGTCATAAAAGCCGTTCTCAGGCAATATCTCGACTACTGGGAAGCATTCTCCACCAAGCAAACCAACTGTAATTTCTCTACCTTCAATAAATTTTTCAGCAATTACTAAATCTGAAAAGCTACCTGCATATCTAATTGCTGTTCCAATGTCTTCAAGATTACCGTCTTGAATGATAGTAACGCCGACTGAAGAACCTTGATCATTTGGTTTGATTACTAATTTCTTGCCTAATTCGGCTCTTAAAGATTGATGGTAATCAGTGTCGTCGAAATGCTGCTTACGAACAGGATACCAAGGAGCTACTTGCAATCCGGCAGAAGCAAAAATCATTTTCGAAGTATTTTTGTCTATTCCTATTGCATTCGCTTTGATTCCGCTTCCGGTATATGGTATTCCGCGAGCTTCGAGCAATGCTTGAATCACTCCATCTTCGCCATATTTACCGTGCAAAACTATGAATGCCAAATCTATTTGATCGAAAATCGGCATGTTAATACAATCCATCATGTTTTTCACAGGATAGCTTGCTAATTCTTCCATTGTTGGAGGTTCGTTTCTAATCTCTACAGAGTCTGGATTTAGCACACAGGCTTGACCTAAAGCTGGATCCATCATAATCGGGAAATGTCCCAATTCTTTTAAAGCTGCACAAACCGATTTTCCCCCAGATAGTGATACATTTCTTTCTAAAGAAATACCACCGCATAATACTGCTATGTTCATAATTTGTAAGACCTGAATAAATTGTCTAAATATTTATTTGTTTTTTTCTAAATAGTCATCGTATAAGCGACGTAAAAGCTGCACATCTTCCCAAGTATCTTTCTTGAAATTTGGATTGCGGAGCAAAGCTGCCGGATGATAGGTCGCAATCGTCGGAATACCGTGATATTGCATCATTTGACCGCGGATTTCTCCCATCTTATGCTTTGTTTTAAACAAAGTATCAACTGCCGTCAACCCTAAAGCCAAAATAAATTTAGGCTTCATCAGTTCAATTTGCTTTTTCAAATAAGGTTCACAAGTATTAACTTCAGACACCTCAGGACGACGATTATTCGGCGGACGGCATTTCACGATATTAGCTATAAATACATCTTCTCTCTGCAAGTTAATTGCGTTCAAGATTTTAGTCAATAGCTGACCGGAGCGTCCCACGAACGGTAAACCTTGTTCATCTTCTTCAGCACCCGGACCTTCGCCAATTACCATAATATCCGCATTGAAATCTCCCGAACCAAACACAAAATTCTTTCTGGTCTTGCCCAAAGGACATTCTACGCAATTACAAATATTATCTTTCAATTCTTGCATTGTAGCAGAATTAATCCAATTTGGTGTTATCGACATTTTTACTTCCTGTATAATTTCTGAAGATTGTATATTTCGAATTTCGGCACTCTGAGGAGAAATATTCGTTTGAGCAGTTGACTGGGCAACTCCATTAATCGGCACACTGGTTTCAATTCGAGCTAATTCTGAATTAACCGATACTTTATCCATATTTACAGTATTCACCGTGGGAATTAAAATTGGAGTGTTGTCATTGTCCGGTTTGGGCAATTTTTCTATGAACAGATAATCGCCATACACTTCTTTTTGAAATTTGAAGTAGGTTTCGATTTGTTCAATTATATTTGCCATAGATATATTTCTAATTGTTGATACTCGCAAAACACAAAAATACAAAATTTATTAAATATTTCAATCAAATACTATTAAAATATATCTATAAAGTTTAAGACCTACTGTTAGTGATATAAATCTACCGCTAACTGTATAAGAAAATTTCCTTATTCGATATATTAATATAAGCGAATAAGGAAATTATGTGATGTTGTTAAGCATTATTCTAAATTAAAAGACTAGTCTGTATCGCGAGATAATACTTTTCTACCGTGTTGAGATAATTCTTTCTTGCGAATTCTGCAGAAATTAGGAGTAATTTCTACTAATTCATCGTCAGAAATATATTCAATACATTGGTCTAAAGACAATTTACGAGCAGGACGAATCACAACTGTAGCATCAGAGCTTGAAGCACGCATATTGGTCAACTTTTTCTCTTTAGTTATGTTGACATTCATATCCATAGCTTTATTTCTTTCGCCAATTACCATACCTTCGTAAACATCAATACCCGGCTCTACGAATAATTCTCCTCTATCTTCCATACCAAGAGCGGCATAAGCAGTAACTCTTCCAGATCTATCTGCTACTAATGCACCATTTTGGCGTTGCGGAATATTGCCAGCCCAAGGGAAATAATCTTCAAATAATGTATTCATAATGCCTGCACCCTTGGTATCGGTCAAGAATTGACTTCTGAAACCAATTAGTCCACGAGAAGGAATCACGAATTCGATAGTTGCTCTACCGTATCCATTATTATTCAAAAATTCCATACGAGCTTTGCGTTTCATTAACTTTTCAGTAACGACTCCGACAGATTCTTCTGGAACGTCAATAAAGACTCTTTCGAAAGGTTCGTAAGTTTCGCCATCAACTTTTTTAGTGATTACGTTAGGCTTAGACACCATTACTTCGAATCCTTCGCGACGCATAGTTTCAATCAAAATAGCCATTTGCAATTCACCACGACCACATACTTCAAAAGCATCTGCTCTATCTAAATATCTGATTTTTAATGATACATTGCCTAAAATTTCTTTTTCTAATCTTGATTTTAAATGGCGAGAAGTTAAGAATTTGCCATCTTTTCCTGCGAAAGGTCCATCATTTACATAGAAAATCATAGATACTGTTGGTTCGTCAACTTTTATTCTCGGAAGCGGTTCTGGATTCTCTAATGAAGAAATCGTATCGCCAATCGTAATATTCTCAACTCCGGCTAATGCAATAATATCTCCAGCTTCAACGGTTTGGAATAATGTTCTTTTCAAACCATCGAAAGAATACAAAGCAGAGAATTTCACATTTGGAGTAATTTTGTCTTCGCCACATAATGAATACTGAGTATTCATAGAAAGCGAACCATTTTCTAAACGTCCAACAGCAATTTGACCAACATAAGGATCATAATCTAAGTTAGTAACCAAGAATTGCGGTACTTTATTGTCGTCAGCCATCGGGCCTGGAATTTCTGCAATAATTGTATCGAATAATGGTTTTAAGTTGTCTGAGCTATCGCCTAATTCAACATGTGCCACACCTGCTTTAGCATTTGTGTATAATATTTTGAATTCAATTTGCTCATCAGTAGCATCTAAGTCAATAAATAAATCATATACTTCATTGATTACTTCTTGAATACGAGCATCCGAGCGGTCAATTTTGTTAATAATGAGAATAATCGGCAATTTACGAGCTAAAGCCTTTTTTACCACGAAACGAGTTTGCGGCAATGGACCTTCGCTGGCATCTACTAATAAAATGGCACCATCAACCAAGTTCATACTTCTTTCCACTTCACCACCGAAATCGGCGTGACCTGGAGTATCAACAATATTGATTTTAATCCCTTCATAGTGAATTGCTGTATTTTTGGCAGTAATTGTTATACCGCGCTCTTTCTCTAAATCCATAGAGTCCATGACTCTATCGGTTACTTGTTGATTTTCTCTGAAAGTACCGCTTTGGCGAAGAAGGGCATCTACTAAAGTTGTTTTACCGTGATCTACGTGGGCGATAATGGCAATATTACGAATACTATTTTTTCTCATATTTTCTTATTATATTTATATATTTAATGCTTAGACTACAAAATTACGCATTTTTTCTTAGAATATCAAGTCTCTACAAATATTTAACTTGAATTTAATACTTTTTATTGCAAATCATGCAATAAAATGATACTGAACAAACGAATATTATTCATTTGCACTCGACTTAAAACCCGAAATCTAAGGTTGTGGATTGATGCGGAAGCAAGCATTCTTCTGTATTGTTTTTTGGTGAATTTACGAAATTAGATACTTGATAAAATTGCATTAATTCATCAGGGTATGAATGCAAGAATTCATTAATATGATTCTCTTCATTCAGATAATGTATAGCTTTCGAGGAATCCAATATTACCGGCATTCTATGATGAATGCTTGACACTAATTGATTGGCAGGACAGGTAATAATAGTAACTTCGTTAATTATCTCGTTGTCAATTTGTCGGCTGCGAAATAGTCCGGCAAATGCAAAAAGCTCTTCATGCTTCAGACTAAAACAATAAGGAATTTTAACTTTTGAGTTTACTTTTTGCCATTCATAATATGCTGTGGCTGGGATAAGTATTCTGTTATGTGTAATCAAAGTATGATAAATATTTTTAGTGAATAAGCTTTCAGAGCGAGCATTAAATAAATTAATATTATTATTTCCTTGCGAAATATTTAATCCCCAATAGAATTTTCCAATATTGTAATTATTTTTATTTGAAGTGAGATTATTATGCCGTCTTAAACGAGTAATTCCCTCAATATCTGTCGTAGGACAAATATTGAAGGAATTACTATTGAGCTTAATTCCAGTATTGGGCATTAGCTTTTCTACTGAATTAGTCTTAGGACTGAGTGCAAATCTACCACACATAAGGTTAACTTATTATTTATTTTGCACTTTCAGGTTTTGACTTTGGAACAGTAAAAATGAAACTTGTTCCTTTATTTATTTCGCTGTCAACTTTAATTGTTCCGCCGTGCTTTTCTACGAATTCTTTGCAAAGAATTAAGCCTAAGCCTGTTCCTTTTTCTTCAGAAGTGCCAATTGTAGTAACATTTACGTCAATTCTGAAAAGTTTATTCAGATTTTCAGGCGAAATTCCAATTCCATTATCTTTTACCCAAAATTCTACTTTACCATTTTTCAAATCTTTAGCACCAATTTCGATTTTACCGGCATTAGGAGTAAATTTGATAGCATTGGAGGTCAAATTTCTTAATACTGTTAAAAGCATATTTTTGTCTGCATAGGCTGTTAATTCAGCCGGAACTTTGCTTTCGATAACAATTTTCTTAACTTCGGCTTGCGAATCTAATACGAATCGAGTAGTTTCCACTATATCTTTCACTAAAATATTGTCCGGTTCAAAAGGTACATTTCCTCTTTGTGAACGAGCCCAAGTTAGTAAATTTTCCAATAAATTAAACAGAGTTTTAGCAGTGTGATTAATATCTTTAGAGAAATCAATTAATTCCTCTTTAGTAAATTGATAGTCCGGATTTGAAATAAATTCAGTAGTCGATAGAATCACTCCGAATGGATTTCTTAAATCGTGAGCGATAATAGAAAAGAATTTATCTTTTGTTGCATTCAGGGATTCGAGTTCATTATTTTGAGCTTGGATTTTTTCGTATTGCGATTCATTTTCTTTGCTTAATTCAAATGATTTATTCAACAATTTAGCAATTTTACCAAATTCATTATTGGTATGCAATAATTCTTGAATTGGCTCATTAGATTTTGAATCTAAGCTCTCCATAATTTGGCTCAATGGCTTAGCAATAATATGCTTCACTCTGTAAAAAGTATAGAAAATTAAAAGTGTAAAAAACACGATATAAGCAATTATCGAAAACAAATTATGCTTATCTTGGCTGTCTTGTAATCTATCGTAACTTACGAAAGCCAAGCGAGCGATAGAATCATCATTCCAACTTTTTAATGAAGTATAGATAACTGTTTGATATAATTTAGTTTGAAATTCTTGGTAAGTGTTATTATAAAGAATTACTTCACTATTAGTAATTGTTTTCAATTCTGATAAAATTGATTCACCTACAATTTTGCCAAAGAATAAATAACCTTTAGGTTCTCCTTTTCTTTCTGGATCAGTACTAGGATGAAGCGATGAACCCGAAATTTCGATAATTTTCCCGCCTTCGTTTAAATAAAAATGGAAATCCCTTTTTGCTCCTAATGCTAATTGAACATTTGTGTAAGGAATAGGAGTTTCAATTTTAGGAATTGAGCCTGAATCGATTTCAGTACGTATTATCTTTTTAGCAGGATTAAACACCCAAATATACTGGACATTC
>CAZIIZ010000131.1:0-7011 GCA_964539225.1 uncultured Hyphomicrobiales bacterium
GTAGAAGCCTGAAGTAAATTCTCCCACTCCTAGTGCCATCACCATATAGCCTAACTGGCTAACTGTAGAATACGCTAATACTTTTTTAAAATCTCTTTGAGTTACTGCAATTGTTGCAGCGATGAATGCGGTGATAGCACCCACAAAAGCAATGAAGGTCAAAGCATCGCCGGTAAGCATCGGATAAACCTTTGCTGTCAAATAAACACCGGCTGCAACCATTGTAGCAGCGTGTATTAACGCCGATACCGGAGTTGGACCTTCCATCGCATCGGGTAACCATACGTGCAATGGGAACTGAGCAGATTTACCAATTGCACCGCAAAAGATAAATATACCTGCTATAGTTAAGTATGTACCATAATCCAAACCAAAAGGCAAGGCAATTGTTCCGTTATGTAATCCTGCAAGCAAAGCTTGAGAATTCATAGCCGGAAAAACTTCGTCGAACATTAAGGTACGGAATACGTAGAAAATCATCATCATACCGATTAAGAATCCCAAATCGCCCACTCTGTTTGTCAGGAAGGCTTTTTTGCCGGCATTGGCTGCGGAATCTTTTTCGTACCAAAAACCAATTAGTAAATAGGAACTTATCCCTACTAACTCCCAGAAAATATACATATTCAATAAGTTATTTGCTAGCACGATGCCGAGCATCGAGAAAGTAAATATACCTAAATACGCATAAAATCTCGGGAATCTCTTGTCTCCATGCATATAGATAGTGGAGAAGATATGAACCAAGAAACTGATAAGCGTTACCACGATAAGCATTACCGCCGCTAAGTTATCAATACCAAGTCCAATTTTGATAGTCAAACTACCGAGATTCAGCCAAACATATTTAGCCTGAACCATAGCCTCATTCGAGAAAATCTGAATGGCAGAATCGGTAATTGACTTTGTCTCCACAGACCCAAAAACTTTGTTAATAAATATCACTACAGCCAAAACCAAATCGATACCCAAAATTGAAGAACCGATAATAGCAGACTTATCTCCTAGCTTCTTTCCCCAGAATATGTTTATCACAAAACTAAGCAAAGGGAGCAGTAGTACAATTAACGCCGTAAATAGTAAATTTTCTGCTGTCATATTTTACAAACAATATTTATTTAATAATTATTTACTTAAATAAAACCAGTTAGTCCTTAAGACTATCAATTTCGTCAACGTTTACGTGCTTATAGTTTTGATAGATATTCAAAACTATAGCCAGAGCCACTGCAGCTTCAGCCGCGGCAAGAATCATAACAAACAGAGCGGCTATATGCCCATTGATATTCATTCCACCGTATTTAGCGAAAGCCACGAAGTTCAGGTTAGCGGAGTTCAGAATCAATTCCAAACCCATTAATACTAAGATCGCATTCTTGCGGGTAATCACAGCGAATATCCCAAGAGCGAACAGTACCGCACTAACTACTAAAAATTCAGTCAATCCTACAGCCATTTTAAATATTTCCTTTGTGTGTTAAAATTCTTACTTTCGGCGAGCAATTAAAGCCGCACCAATTAACGCGATTAATAATAAGACAGCTGCCACTTCAAATGCTAAAATGTATTCTGTTAGTAACAGATTACCAATTGCATTGATTGAAGTTTTCATCTGTTCGCCCGGAGCTAATACCCATTTAGAAGTAGAATATAAGTAAGTCAAACTGCCCGCTATTAGCACAGCAAGCACTCCGCCAGTAATATAATTTAACCTCCCAATAGGACCGGTTTTGATATCAATTCCGGTTATACGAGTAGTAAGCATCACTCCGAATATTATTAATACTAAAATGCCTCCGACATAAATCATTATCTGAGCCACTGCCAAGAAATCCGCCATCAACATAGCGTACAATCCGGCTACTCCGAATAATGTGAACATTAGGGCAAAAGCGGAATACATTATGTTTTTGCTCAACACAACAACCGCCGCGGAAGCTATCACAATAAATGCGAATAAATAAAATACTATTGCCTCTAAACCCATTTGTTTTTTGTTCCTTTATTTTCTAAAATTATTTACATTTTCAAAATCAGAGAACTGATTGCTAAACTAACTATTGATTCGCTTTAGCTTCTTTTTCTGCTATCGCTTTATCAGCAGCGGCTTTTTCAGCTTTTGCTTTAGCTTCGTCGGCTACCATTTTTTTCTTTTCGGCTACTTTTTCCGGACTCATATCCGAGAAATGATAAAGCAATTCTTTCCTATCATAGGTCGAATACTCGAACTCAGTAGTAGTATGAATTGAATCTGTAGGACATACAGTAGTGCATAAACCGCAGAAGCAGCATTTAGCAAAATCAATATCGTATTTCGTTACCCAAAGTTTGCGTTTCGATCCGTCTCTAAGCGTAGGCTGTTCAGGATCAGTAGGCAATACTTTCAAAGATTCGAGAGTAATACAATTAACCGGACAAATTCTAACACAGCTTGTGCAGCCATTGCATAAATCTGTTTCGAGCTTTAGCCTGTTTCTTGCAATATCCGGCATTTTATCGCCGCCTGATTCTACAGTTGGATGCACATTCGGATATTGAACTGTAACGTTTTTTTCAAAAAGATGCTTGAATGTAATCCCCATACCTTCGAGTACGGTAGTCAATCCTTTAGATACATTTTTTACGTAATTAGACATATATTTTTATCCTTTTAAATATCATTGACATTAGTTTAACATTCTTGCTAAAGCCATTGCGAAGAAACATACGAAAGATATTGGTAATAATACCTTCCAGCATAAGTACATCAATTGATCTACTCTTAATCTTGGTAATGTCCAGCGAAGCCAAATTTGTACGAACACGAAGAACATCGCTTTAGATACAAACCATAGCACTTGCCAAATTGGACCGTTCAAAATGTCTCCTAATGGAGAAGCCCAACCGCCAACGAATAAAATAGTAATTAATGCAGACACTACGAACATATTCGCATATTCAGCCATAAAGAACATAGCGAATTTCATACCGCTGTATTCTGTGTGGTATCCGGCTACGATTTCGGATTCGCCTTCAGGAATATCGAATGGTGTTCTGTTTGTTTCTGCCAATGATGAAATCAAATAAATGATAAACATACCAATAGTGAATGGGATTACCCATATTTTTTCGATTCCGCCCGGACCGCCGAATACGTACCAATTCCAGAACCAACCTTCTTGAGATTTGATAATGGTGTTCATATCCAATGAATTAGCCATAGCAGCTACGCCCAATACTGCCATAGCAGCCGGAATTTCGTAACTGATGATTTGAGCTACCGAACGAATAGCACCCATTAATGAGTATTTGTTATTAGAAGCCCATCCGCCCATTGTAATACCAATAACTGCTATAGAACCCATAGCAAGGATAAAGAATAAACCAATGTTAATTCCGGATGGCACGAAATGAGAACTAAACGGAATTACTGCGAATGAAGCGTAAGCACCAAGAAATATTAAATACGGTGCCATATTATATAAAGGCTTATCTGCTGCATCGGGAGTAATATCTTCCTTTTGGAGCAATTTTACTACTTCAGCTACTGGCTGAAGAATACCCCAAGGACCGGTTCTCATCGGACCCAATTTCTCCTGAATAAATGCAGATACTTTCAATTCGCCCAAAATTGCTACTAAAGCATACGGTAGTACGAATAGCAGTGGAATAATCGTAACTATCACAGCTGCGATAAATTCATTGGTCGAACCTGAAATTAAATTAAAAATGTATTGAGTTGTTTCCATAATTTTTTGTAATTCTATAGTGTTTAAATTATCTATCAACTTCGCCAAGTACAATATCTATACTGCCTAAGATCATAATCAAATCGGCGAACATATAGCCCTTAGAAATTTCCGGAAGAACAGCTAAGTTAATAAAACTTGTAGCTCTCGGACGACATCTTTCGGGATTATCCTTGCCGTTACTGATTATGTAATATCCTAATTCGCCTTTCGGACTTTCAGCTCTTGTATAGATTTCGCCCTTTGGCACTCTGACTTTTTTAGGCATTTTTTCTTTTACATCGCCTTCCATCGGCATCATTTCAATTGCTTGCTCGATGATTTTGCAACTTTCTTCCATTTCTTTCATACGAACCCAATTGCGATTCCAGCAGTCGCCTACTACGCCGAGAACTTCTTTGCCTTCTTCGATAACAGGGACCTTAAAGTCGAATTTGTTATATACTGAATATGGTTCATTTTTTCTCAAGTCGAAGTTAATTGCTGAAGCTCTTGCTACAGGACCGGAGCAAGCATAATTGATAGCAACTTCTTTCGGCAAAATACCGACGTTAATAGTTCTATCAATAAATATTTTATTAAAAATCAAAAGGCTTTCAAGTTCTTTATTAGTCTTGATTACTCTTTTCACTAAGTCCAACACTTCTTTTTTGAATTCGGGGTAAATATCTCTTTGCATACCGCCGATAGCGAAGTAGTTATAGAGCAATCTTCCGCCGCTCAGTTTCTCGAATATTGTTAGAATGAATTCTCTATCGCGGAATAAGTAGAGGAATGGAGTGAATGCACCGGCATCTAATCCGAAAGTAGCCACAGCCAATTGGTGATTAGCTATACGATTAAGCTCCGCACAAATCACTCTAAGGTATTCTACCTTTTCGGACACTTCGATTCCGGCAAGTTTCTCTACCGCCATCACGTAGGGCCATTCATTATTCATCGAAGAAACGTAATCCATTCTATCAACATACGGCACAATTTGAGGATAAGACAATTTCTCGGTGTACTTTTCGAAACAACGATGCAAATAACCGATATGAGGAATTACCTCGGTAACGATTTCGCCATCGATTTCTACTTCTAATCTAAGCACGCCGTGAGTAGAAGGATGCTGAGGACCAACGTTGAGCCTCATTCTATCCGAGCTTATTTGGCTGTATTCGATATCTAAAGTTTTAATTTCGTTCACGATTTATAACCTATTAAATTTATTAACATTATCGAATTAATACGGAATTCGCATTCCATGATATTCCTCAGGAGTCTGATAATCTTTTCTCAATGGGTATCCTTCCCAATCATAAGGACTAAGGATACGAATTAGATTATGATGTCCCTCGAACACTACCCCGAACATATCGAAAGTTTCGCGCTCGTGCCAGTCTGCGGCTCTCCAGATTCTTTCAACTGTATGCAGATTTGGGCTGTCCTTAGGTACAAATGCTTTTAGCACTACTGTATGCTTTTTGGTTAATGAATAAAGATGATAAATTATTCCCAATTGCTCGCCAGCATCAACACCGCTTAGCAAAGTTAAGTAATCAAAATCTAAATCATCATAATCACGACAGAAGTTCGCTATTTCTAAAATGTTTGCTGGATTGACAGTGATAAATTCATCACCGACTTCGGGAGTTACTTTATCGAGGATGTCGCCTGCGAAATACTTTTTCAATAAATCAAATATTGCTTGAGTTGTCATTTTTATTTTTGCTCCTCTATGCTACTATTATATTTGAATTATTAACTACTTTAGCGTCTTCGTCCGCTATTCTTTTCCTTTTTTTGAAGATTTCTTGCATTTGAATCTTCTCCTGCAATTTTATAACGCCTTCTTCAAATGCTTCCGGTCTCGGTGGGCATCCGGGAATATATACGTCCACAGGCAAAATTCTATCAACGCCTTTAAGTACGTGATAGCCGTGCTCCCAATACGGTCCGCCGCAATTAGCACAAGAGCCCATCGCAACTACGTATTTAGGTTCGGACATTTGCTCGTAGAGTACTTTAATTCTCTCAGCCATTTTCAGAGTTACCGTGCCGGATATTACGATATAATCGGCTTGGCGCGGACTTGTACGCGGGATATTACCAAATCTCATCAAGTCAAAGTGGGAAGCGTTTACTGCCATAAACTCTATAGCACAACAAGCCAAACCGAATTGTAGATACCAATTCGACTTCGCTCTCCCCCAGTTCAAGATGTCTTCTGCCATTCCAAGCACAATTCCATCAGCGTTATATGGATTATCTAATCGATTTAAGAGTCCCATATATGATCCTTTTAATTACAATTCTGTTATTTTTTATAGTTCTTTTTCGGAAGCACTAAATCCTCTAATTTAGGAATATAAGGATTTGGTTTGTCCCATTCTAAATAACCCTTAGCCCAGTCATAAGCTAAACCTACTACTAATATAGCAAAAAAGACTGTCATCGCTATAAATGCGAACCAGCCTAAATCTTTATAAACTACCGCCCATGGGAAAAGCAATACCAATTCTACATCGAATATCAAAAATACAAGTGCTATTACGTAGAATCTCGGATTGAATTTAATCCAAGGTCCACCGATTGGCTCTTCGCCGCACTCATAAGTAGAATTCTTTATCGGATTGGGATGGCTCGGTCGGATTAAAGCCGAAGTCAAAAGACCGGCACCGACAAAAAGGACAGAGATTATAAAGAATAATAATATTACGCCAAAATCTGTTAACATATAGCCCTTTCGACAACATATAAAACTTTTTAGATACGCAAATTACGAAAAAAAATCGAAATTCTGAAATATTGTGGAAAAATATTTTACAATATATTTCGCTAAATTATTGCTAACTACTAATTTATCTTATATTGACACAAGATTCAGAATATTTTTGATATTAATAATCTCATGAATATTATTTCAATTATTATAGCTAACGTAACAAAAAACCGATATACTGTGTAAGAAATTATTCTTATTCAGTATAGCGGTTTTATTAAAAATTGATTTTTTATATCAGACTCAACTTACAATCTATCGTAAACATTGCAAACTCATTACTTACTCTGAGTTTTCCCATCCTGAACGATGTCAATTATTTTATAGAATCCGCCAGAGCTTACTTCAAATACAATTGTCTTTTTCAACTTAGTATAATTCCATGTTTCGATGGTTTTATCGCTTTCTGGCTTAGTATCAATTTTATCCGGCGAACCATATAGAGCGTAAATTTTTCCTCGTTCAGTGCGAGAACCATTCGGATTCTGCGGATCGCTATAGTACATCATCCCATAATCA
>CAZIIZ010000132.1:0-6991 GCA_964539225.1 uncultured Hyphomicrobiales bacterium
AGCAATTGAGACTATTAAAGTGAACGGGATAGCTATCCAGAGCGGTTCTAATCCGAGCAGTAATCCTAAGGCTACGCCGCCAAATGCCGCATGCGATAATCCATTGCCGAGGAAACTCATCTTGCGTTGCACTACGAAAGTGCCGAGAGAACTGCCCAAAAAGGCTACTAAAATCCCAGCGATTAATGCCCGAATCATAAAGGGCATAGCGAATAATTCCATCATATTTATTTAACTCCGAATTTCATTTGATGTCGATGACCAATATGACCGAACAGCTCTCGCAATAATTCATCGGCAAATGCTTCCTGCGGTGGAGCGAAACAGTATTGCTTACTGTTCAGCATAAGCACGAAGTCCGAATGATGAAATGCCGAATTCCAATCGTGAGTAACCGTCAGTATGGCTGCATTGTTTTGTTGCTTGAATTTATCAATCAGGACGCACATATCCGATTCTGCTTTTGTGTCGATACCGGTCGCTGGTTCGTCTAATATTAATATACGTGGCGAGCGAACTAATGCACGAGCAAGATACACACGTTGCAATTCGCCGCCGGATAAAGTATTGAGCGATCTATCGGCTAATTGCTCGATTCCGGCTGAGTGCATGGCTAGCAGACATTTTTCTTTATCAGACGATTTTAACTTCCAAGCCCAAGAACCGAGCAGTCCATTGGCAACTAATTCTATAGATGTTGCAGGGAAATTTCTGTCCAAAGTCTTGATTTGCGGCACGTATCCGATAATATCGGCAGGAGTCTCTCCGCTGTTATAATCAAAGATTTTTACAGTACCGCTGAAGGAAGTGATCAATCCAATAATAATTTTGATTAATGAAGATTTGCCCGCTCCGTTCGGTCCGACAATTGATACATATTCGCCGCTTCGTACAGAGAAATTGATATTATCTAAAATTTTATTTCCCTGCAAATCTAAACTTAAATTCTCTACTTTAATGCAATTGTCTGTCATCTGTTAGCTTGATTTTTGTTGTTAATGATAATAAACCTTAAAAGCATATTGTTAAAACGAAAAGCTCAAAAAATGATTTGATTTTAGCTGTAAATAATTATTTAATTAGCTTGATGCGAAGATGGCAATATAAAGAAATTTCGTACATTATTAAAATAATTCTGCATCAAATGCGTTTAACACAATCTTGATATTTATAGAAAATAGTCAATATCCGGTCCCGTAGCTCAGTTGGATAGAGCACAAGTTTCCTAAACTTGGGGCCACAGGTTCGAACCCTGTCGGGATCACAATATTAACATATCTAAAAGTCCTTATGTAAAGCTATACATAAGGACTTTTGTTGTTATATTAAAAACTACTTATACTTCTCAAATTTCTCTTTTATCCTGTCGTATTGATTCTCTGCAAAGCCGAAAAATACATCCTGCACGATGGCATTTTTATCTAAAATTATGAATGTCGGATAGCAATAGATTAAATATTTTTTGGCTAAGTCTTTGGTAGCAGGAAGCACTTCGTACACGATTTCCTTGCTTCTGGCAAAATCTTCTGTTAATTTTTTCGGTCCTACCGGATCGATTGCTATTATATTGAAATTTGGGTAGTCTGCGAATAATTTATTTAAAGTCGGAATTGAAAGCATACATCCAGCACAACCCGGTTCGGTAATTACCAATAATGTCGGTTTGCCTTTGAGCGAATCAATGGAATACTGTTTCCCCGACAGACTTGTCAAATCGAAATCCGGTGCAGCCGTGCCGGAAGCTAATGACGGTCTTTTCCTCTCAATATATTTTGGATTACGCATTATTTTGTAGTCTTTGGGGAACGCTTTTTTAGTAAATATTTTCTCAGCATTTTTATCTAATTTCTCAAAATTTGAAAAATAAACTTGTGTGGAGCGATTATCATTTTGGTGTATGATTGCTACGGGCAAACCTGTTTGAGCATCTATCGCTATATTTTGTGCAATCATTCCTCGAAAGTATTTACAATTGATTCCGTTAATGTTCGTATCCGGCAACAACGTAAATTCTTTATTATAAAACGAAGAATCGTTGATTAGTTTGATTACCGATTTGCTATACGTTAAAGAATTAGTAATAACCGAAGGTGTTATAATTGTATATTCGCCAACTTTTTCCGTTTTTTCTACAAAATCATCATTGTCGAATTTCCTGTTTTTCTCGCATACTATTTTAGGTCCGTAAATACTTGGATAATACTCATAGTGTGCATCGCCGGAATATACTTTTGTAATAGTATCATTCTTAATAAATGCGAAATACGCACCGATTGCAGTATCTTTGGGCGTGATTTTAAAATACGTTTTATAAACGCTTGTGTCTTGTTTGCCTTCTTCAGAAGTATTAACAAGAGTCATTTTGTAACTAAATGTCTTCAATGATTGAATTGCGTTCCTCATTTGCTCGAAGTACGGATTAGTTTCCGCAGACAGAAGCATCGGGAAAGTGAACAGGATTAAAATAAATAGTTTTTTCATCAGGTAACCTATAAAGTTTGATAAAATGTAGTAAATCAAATAATTCACAAGAATTGCAATATACTGATTTAAATTTGAATTTTCAAAATATTTAATTGGTATCTAATTTATTTTTGTAGAACTATTGAATTTGAACTTAAGCATAATTTTTATAATCAGATAACAATAGTCTGATTATAAATTCGTCGAAGATTCTGTAAGTTGTCGTAAGAGAATTTGCATAAAAAGATACTTAAAATTTGAAATAAAATAATTAAATAAATCAGGTAAATAGAAATATGGCACAAGATAACGAATTAGTGAATGAGCTATCCCAAAGCGATTACAAATACGGATTCGTCAGTGATTTCGAAAGCGACTTCGCTCCATTGGGCTTGAGTGAGGACATAGTCCGCTTTATATCAGCAAAGAAAAATGAACCGGAATTTATGCTCGAAAAAAGACTGCAAGCATACCGCCACTGGCTAACTATGAAAGAACCAAATTGGGCTCATTTGGACTTCCCGAAAGTTGATTTCCAAGATATTTATTATTATTCTGCTCCTAAAAAGCAAAAAGGTCCGAGCAGTTTGGAAGATATAGATCCGGAAATTAGAAAGACATTCGACAAACTCGGCATTCCTCTCGAAGAGCAAGCTAAGTTGTCCGGTATAGCCGTCGATGCAGTTATTGATAGCGTTTCCGTAGCTACTACTTTCAAAGATAAGCTCGGTGAATTGGGCATTATCTTTTGCTCAATCAGCGAAGCTATCCGTGAGCATCCGGAATTAGTGAAAAAGTATATGGGAACGGTAGTGCCGCATACCGATAATTTCTATGCCGGACTGAATTCAGCTGTATTCAGCGATGGTACTTTCTGCTACATTCCGCCAAATACCCGTTGTCCGATGGAGTTAAGCACTTACTTCCGTATCAATGCTTCGCAAACCGGACAGTTCGAACGTACTTTGATAATAGCGGATGAGAATAGTTATGTTAGTTACCTTGAAGGTTGTACAGCTCCTGCTCGTGATGAAAATCAATTGCACGCTGCGATAGTAGAGCTGATAGCTATGAAAGGTGCGGAAATTAAATATTCGACAGTTCAGAATTGGTATCCAGGCGATAAAGACGGCAATGGCGGTATTTACAATTTTGTAACTAAGCGAGCTTTAGCCGCCGGAGATAACTCGAAAATATCGTGGACGCAAGTTGAGACAGGTTCAGCAGTTACATGGAAATATCCAAGTACGATACTAAAAGGCGATAATTCAGTCGGAGAATTCTATTCAGTAGCATTGACCAGCAATTATCAGCAAGCCGACACCGGGACTAAGATGATTCATATCGGCAAAAATACTAAGAGCAGAATTGTATCGAAAGGTATTTCAGCCGGAAAGAGTCAGAATAGCTATCGTGGATTAGTAAAAGTTGGCAAGAAGGCAGAAAATGCCCGCAATTATTCTCAATGCGATTCGCTATTGCTCGGCGATAAATGCGGAGCTCATACATATCCATATATTGAAGTGGATAATAAAACTGCGACTGTCGAACACGAAGCCACGACTTCTAAAATTTCAGAGGACATACTATTCTACTGTATGCAACGTGGAATTTCTAAAGAAGATGCCGTCGGCTTAATCGTGAATGGATACGCCAAAGAAGTATTGAATCAATTGCCGATGGAATTCGCCGTAGAGGCTCAGAAATTATTATCTATCAGCTTAGAAGGTTCGGTAAGATTAGAGTCAATTACGAATTGAGCTACGCTGAATCCGAAGACGGATTTCAAATTAAGAATTACGATAAGAAGTTTTATATATAGAAATCAAAAGAGATGAGAATAGAGAATATAAAAATAAAGAACTTTAAAGCATTCCGAGATGCAGAAATTAAGGATATTACAAATTTCTGCGTTGTCGTCGGTGCAAATGGAACGGGTAAATCTACTTTGTTTGAACTATTCGGTTTTATTAAAGATGCAATGATTGAAAACGTAACGACCGCCGTACAGAAACGTGGCGGCTTTAAAGAACTGATGAGTAGAGATAGTTCGGGGAATATCGAATTTGAAATTACTTATAGTACATCTACTGATTCTTCATTATTCTCATATTTTATTTCTATTTCTGCTGATAAAGAAAATGCCATAATCGACAGAGAAATTTTGAAATCCATTAATCCGGACTCGGACGAAAAAACAGAATTTGATTTTTCTCGTGGTAAAGGCTATGCCGTTTGCAGTAATACGAATGAAGAGCATATTCTGTCCGGAGCTGACAATTTAGCGATTAAGGCACTTGCTCAATTCAAAAAGTATTCTTCGATTACGAAATTTGCTGAGTTGATTAGCGATTGGCATTTGTCGGATATTGATATTAAATCAATGCGTAGTATTAATAATGTTGGTTATGCCGAGCATCTATCTACATCCGGTGAAAATTTGTCATTAGTAACTCAGTATTTATTTGAGAATCATAAATCTGTGTTCGATAAAATACTTAACAAAGTAAAGTATATGATACCGGGAATAAATTCAGTAGAAGCAAAGGTAACCGAAGATGGACGAGTTCTGTTGAAATTTCAAGATGGAGCATTCAAAGATCCATTTCTATCTCGGTATGTGTCCGACGGCACTATTAAAATGTTTGCATATTTAGTATTGCTTAACGACCCCAAGCCTCATCAATTGCTTTGTATCGAAGAACCTGAAAATCAACTCTATCCTTCGTTACTGATGGAATTAGCTGAAGAATTCAGAGAGTATGCTGAACGTGGCGGACAAGTGTTCGTCTCTACTCATTCGCCCGATTTCTTAAATGCAATAGATTTAGAGGAAGTATATTGGCTGATTAAAAAGCAAGGATACACTACGGTAAAGCGTGCTGCCGATAATGAGCTGATTGAGAATATGATGAATGATGGCGATAAAATGGGATATTTATGGAAGCAAGGACTATTCGAGGAGCTCGACCCCGAATGAAGCGAGTAGTATTTTTATTGGAAGAACCTTCAAGCAAAGAGTTCCTAAAAAGCTTAATGCCGAGGATAAGCGATAATTTGATTACCACATTTATTTCATTTGAAGGCAAAAGCGATTTAGAATCAAATATTACTCGAAAGCTAAAAGCATTCAACACTCCTGATACCCATTTCATAGTAATGCGTGATCAAGATAATGGCGATTGCATTGAAATTAAAAGAAGAATTAAGCAAAAATGCGAGCAAGCGAATAAGCCTGAAACGCTTATCCGAATTGCATGCAGAGAATTGGAAAGTTGGTATTTTGGAGATTTACGTTCAGTAGAAACAGCTTTGGAAATTTCAGGTATAGCTGAAAAATATACTAATAAGGAACAATATAGATTGCCCGACAGTATAGTAAATCCGAAAAAGGAATTGAAGAAAATTACTAATAACAAGTATCAACAAATATCAAGTTCGAGAGAAATTGGTAAGTTCATTGACTATGAAAACAATAAATCCAATAGTTTTAATGTGCTAATTAATACTATTAAAAGTATAGCGAAAATATAAAACATAATAAAATCAAATAAATAGAAAGACTACTTATGGCGTTATTAAGTATTAAAAATTTAGAAGCGAAGGTCGGCGGCAATCATATATTGAAGGGAATCAATCTTGAAGTAAATTCGGGCGAAGTTCATGCAATTATGGGACCAAACGGATCAGGCAAAAGTACGCTTGCCGGAGCTTTAACTGCTCGTGAAGATATTGAAATTATCGGCGGTAGCGTAGAATTCGACGGTCATAATCTATTCGATATGTCTGCCGAAGAGCGTGCCAGAGCCGGTATGTTTTTAGCTTTCCAATATCCGGTAGAAATTCCCGGCGTATCGAATGCAAACTTTATGAAGACAGCTGTAAACGAAGCTCGCAAACATCGTGGACTCGAACCATTAGATGCTATGGATTTTATTCAATTAATGCGTAAAAAAGCAGCATTAGTAGAATTAGATCAGAAATTCCTATCTCGCTCGGTGAACGAAGGTTTCTCCGGCGGCGAAAAGAAACGCAACGAAATTTTCCAAATGGCGATGCTCGAACCGAAATTAGCAATTTTAGACGAAACTGATTCAGGACTTGATATTGATGCATTGAAAGTTGTATCGAATGGCGTGGTGAAATTACGTACAGAAAATAATGCTTTCATCGTGATTACGCATTATCAAAGACTTTTGGACTATATCGTTCCGGATTTCGTTCACGTATTATTCCAAGGCAAAATAGTGAAGTCCGGTGGCAAAGATTTAGCCCTCGAATTAGAAGAAAAAGGCTATACTTGCATCAAAGGAATGATGTAAATCAATTACGAATTTTAAATTACGAATTACGGCAGAGGAATAGTTTTCTAATTGTCATTCCTGCGGAACGAGTCTTCGAGTGGATGTAGGAAATCAGTCTTCTGATTCAGCGAAGCTAATCTCTTTTTCTGTGCATTATATATCTTTTAGAGTTGTCATTCCTGCGGAACGAGTCTTCGAGTGGATGCAGGAATCTAAATACTTGA
>CAZIIZ010000133.1:0-6951 GCA_964539225.1 uncultured Hyphomicrobiales bacterium
AAATATGGCGAGACTTCGTCCTGCTTAGTATTAATAATATTTCCAAGCGATTTGGGTTCGGACCAATTGTTGATCTTGCTATTATAATGCGATACGTACATATCCATTCCGCCGATACCGGAATTGCTATCAGCTAAGGATAGAATCATTGTCTGCAAATCTGCTGATAAAGTAGCCGAATATACTGTAGAGTCATTTCTATAATTTTTAATTTTCAGAGCTACGGGTTGAGACCATTTATTCGCAACTCGATGGGCGATAGAATACCCATCAGTTTTTGTTTTTCCAATATATTTACCGGAAAGCAATGCAGTATTGCCATCGGGACTTAAATAGAAAAGTACATCTGATTGATTAGTATTTACTGGCGAGGGAAGCCGTGAAGGAATTGACCATGAGAATTCACTGACTTTATTTGATAGCCAGATTTCGTCTTTATCGTCTATACCGCCTGTATTTTCGAAATATAATTTTCTGTCGAAATATAATATATTGTCGTCGAAATCGCTAATCGGGACTATAGCTGGTTGGTAAGAATTAATGGATTGAGGTAGTCTGTTCTTAATTTCTACATATTCGGAATAGACATTGTTACTTGCAATCAACCCAACTACTAAACTGCAAAGCAAATTAAACTTATACATAATATATTATTTCCCAATAAACTATAGACAAACTAAGCATTGATACCATTAAATCATTCTTAAATTATTTTTGAACTTCAAACGTGCTATCACGTTTAACTACTACCAAGGTTTTGTCGTCTGAATAGAGAGAATCAATTGTAAATTTCTCGACTTCTTCTATGATTAATAGAGCTATGTTTTGTGCAGTTTCTTTATGATGCTTTCTAATTAATTCATAAAGCCTATCTTCGCCGAATTGCTCGCCATACATACTTTGCGATTCAGTAATGCCATCTGTGTACATGACAATGACATCGTCTGGGTGCATACGAATATTTTCTACAGTGAAAATCTGATGCTCTGACAATCCTAACAAACCGCCAGTAGGCTCTAATAATACTATTGAATCTAAAGAAGGACGATAATGAACCGGAGCACAATGCCCGGCATTAGCATAGAGTACTAGGCGATTGCTTGATAGATGCAATTCGCAATAGAACAGGGTAACGAAACGCTCATAAAGGAATGTACGCCAAATTAGCGTATTCAGACGAGAAATTAATTTCGACAGCTTAGTGCCGAAGCTGGCTCCCATCCTCAAAGCACCGGATACAAACAGGGCTTGTATCGCAGCAGGCAATCCTTTGCTCGCCGCATCGCTAATTACAATTCCTAGACGATCTTCTTCGTCGTCCGGACTATTAATGTAATCGAAATAATCTCCGCCGACGCTGGAGTCCGGAATACAAACTCCATAAATATCATAATCTGCAAATTTTATTTTATGCTCGGGCAATAAGTTCTTCTGAATCTCAGCAGCTTTAAGCATATCTTTGTGCATACGCTTTTGCTCAGTAACAGTAGTCATATTTTTAACGGCTACCGATGCTACTCCGCTTATGATAGATAAAGTTTCATAAAACGACTGAAGGAATTCAGCAGCATTGAATCCCAATACATATTGGTAATATTTTTGACCTTTGAATTTAACTAATTCGCCTACACCTGTAGCAGAATATAAGACTATGCCTTTTTCTATCAGCAATTTATCAGTTTCGTAATTAATTACCGTACGCACAGAAGTCAGCTTGCCGAACATAGGCATATCCGAAATATCTACTTTATAGTCAGAAGGTATTTTCCTAACTTTGCCGTATTGATAGCGTAGTATATAGCATTGCTCTTCTGGGATTAATTCCCATACTCGACCACCAATCAACCCAAATTCATCGTGCTTGACGATTGAACGAACCAATTTATTCAATAAATCTAATTCGTTCTTATATTTACCGCCCGTCAGACTTTCAACTAATTTATAAATCTCCCATTGATTCATAGAATTACTCGTGCCAATGGAATTTTCTGACATTAATTATTCTCGCTATATCGTTGATATTATTTGTTCAGATACAATTATTTTAACAATCCGATTTTTTTCAATTCCGCATCTATTATGTTTTTATTTGCTTTTTTAATCGGCATCATTGGCATTCTATAAATTTCATTGCAGAATCCTAATTTGGACATAATGTATTTAATCGGAGCAGGATTAGGCTCTACAAAATTCAAATTCATCAAATCAAATAATTCATAATGAATCTTTAAAGCGTCTTTATATTTTCCGTCTAAAGCCAAACGAGTCATATCGCTGAATTGTTTAGGTACGTAATTAGAGATAGCAGAAATAACGCCTTTACCGCCCATTAACACAACAGGTAAAGTTAAGTAATCATCGCCAGAAAGCAAAGCAAAGTGCTCAGGAGCATTGCGAATAATTTCCATCATTTGCTCTAAATCAGCAGATGCTTCTTTGACCGCAACTACGTTTTTGCATTCTTCAGCAATTTTAAGCATAGTTTCGGCATTAATGTTTACGGAAGAGCGTCCGGGAATATTATAAACCACAATAGGGAAGTCTTGGGCAGTTTCCGAAATCAATCTATAATGCTCGAAAAGTCCATCTTGAGTTGGTTTGTTGTAGTATGGTGCTACTACCAAGGCTCCGTCAGCTCCCAATTCTTTAGCTAAAATAGTGTTATCGCATGATTGCTTAGTTTCATTGGTACCGGTGCCGGCTATTACTTTAATTCTGCCATTCGAAGTCTCGACAGCTTTCACTAATAAGGCAGTTTTTTCATTGAAAGTTAAAGCAAAATTTTCACCAGTAGAGCCTGCAACAACTATTCCTTCGACTCCGTTGCTAATTTGATCTTCAATAATTTTAATATAGTTTTCAAAATCCACTTCACCGCTTGGCAAAAATGGGGTTACTAATGCTGTAAACGTTCCTTGTAGTAAATTCTTTTTCATTAATTACGCTCCAATTTATATTTCTTTTAATTTAATTCTGTATTCTATTAATAATACACTATACATCTAATTATAGTGTCAAAATAAACGTGGCAAATAACCTATATTTACCTAAAAAATCTAGCAAATTGTTTCTAAAATTCGCAGGTTACAATTTAATATATTTTTTTCAAACCTAAAAACAAAAAATACAAATATTCGAAAAATTTTCATAATTAATGCAAATAATTGGATTAATTATGAAAATTAAACAAAATATGCGAAAATAATGCTCTGAATTTAAACTTATTAGAAATCATAACCTAAAGAAAATAAGTATTGAGGTTGCGACCAAGTATAGTTCAAATTCTGCCATGCAATATCCATTTTGATAGGCAATCCAAGCAAATAGGCACGCACTCCAATACCAGCACTCATCCTTAAATCTTTGGGAACAGACATTCCGTAGGCATCAATCTCAGATGCTCTGAAGCTATTCAAATCGCCTGACCAAGCTCCTGCCATATCAAAGAAGAACGACCCCATCACTCCTTGGAGCAATATTGGTATTGGTCCGGCAACTAATGCTTGGAACAGCGGAAAACGCATCTCGAAATTTGTCAAGAAATATCTTGTGCCGGACAGTGCTGCGATGTTCCACCCACGCAATGGAGTAGCAAATTGCATAAACACGTAATCTTCAGGCGAATCTAATGGTAGGTATGAGTTTTCATAAGTTCTATTGAACCAATTATCTGTACCGCCTATATAAAATTTTCTTTGGCTCGAGCCGATACTTGCAGCAAACGAACCGCGAGAAGCAAAGGTGATATAATTGAATATTGTGAAATAATGCCTAAAATCACCATCTATCAGCATGAAATCCGACCCACCGCTGCTCAGTTTAGGAGAAGCCTTAGCCCCCACATACCAGCGAGTACCCATAGACGGAGCAAACCAGCCATAAAGCACATCGTCGTGTACGAATCGAACTTCCGGTACTATAAGCATACGGCTCTCGGAAATAGTAGAATCCATCATATCCATTGAGGTATTGTACCAATTTACTCCCAATTCTAATCTATTAAACCTGTCAAATGGTAAGGCAGAATTTAAAGAAATTCCATAATTACGGAAACGCCAATATTTGCCGGTATATCCATAGTCGCTTCTTTGTACATAAGCAGCATTATGAAATATTGAAACTTGATAATCAATTATTTTCGGCAAATACTGATAGCTAAGTAGTACGTTACTATTTCTCAAATCTCTGAACAAATTAGCTTCGACATATATAGAATTATCGCCCAAAATATCGCTGAATTGGGCTGCTGCATTGCCTGCAAATCCATAATAAGTGCTATAGCCGGGATTACCCATTATGCCATCGAGAGAAAAATTAATTTTGTAATCTCTCTGGACGAAGTCGCTCGTTGGTATATTCTCATCGCTCGCCAAATCTTCAGCTGAAGCGTCCGGATTGACAGATACGAATTCAGGCTTATCCATTTTTATTTTGAAATTACCATATTGTTTTAGTTCCATAGTGTCCGAATTACCGGATACACTATTCGATTGCTTTGATAAGTTCTTCATTAATTCTGAATTTTGATTTTTACCTTCTTTAAATTTGGTTAGCGGCAGCGTGTCGCCTGCTACCGATAAATCGAGCGGATATTTGAGCATAAATATATCGATTCCGCCTTCGTTCATCGAAGCGAATACCATTTTACTATCGTCTTTGCTTATTGAAAGCTGAGTGATTCCGGTTAATGAATTTGTCCTCGGTTTGATTACTCCGCTATTTATGTTTAGAGAATAAACGTTGCCTATACCATTTTTGTCAGAAACGAAAAAAATATTCGAGCCATCTCCGGTAACTGCAAGTGAAGTAATATTTCCGTCCTGTACTCTGCTTATTCTTTCTATATTTTTATTAGCTACATCAATAGAATAAATATCTGAATTTGTATTATTAACTTTCCAAATATTGATTTCATTTACAGGACTTAAATAATCTTCTCTATCAGAAATAAAGTATAATTTCTTTGAATCGGGCGACCACTGTGGAACCAATTCAGAAAATGGATCGTTGGTAAGCTGTTCTAATTTCTTGCTATCAAATGAATAAAGAAAAATATCGCTTTTGCCCTTACGAGAAGCTATAAAAGTAAGATATTTACCATTTGGCGACCAAGTTACTGAAGTAATTGAGCTGAATCCAAATTTTAATTTTTCATAATTTTCGGACTTCACATCAATAATAAATACGGCATCTTCTCCTCCGGCTTTCGCTGAAACAGCTAAAAATTTTGCATCCGGCGACCAAGAAATTCCGGGAGTATAAAGATTAAGCTCTTCGAAATCCTGAGTACGGAAACTGCTTACAATCTTTCGAGGCTCTTTTTTGCCTTCTGTTTCACGAATAAAAATACCGTAAATTCCGTCAACATCGGTAATATAAGCAATTTGCGAACCGTCCGGCGATAGGGTAGGGGAAGAATTATAGAATGTATTGTCTTTTTTGTGATTAGTAATTCTAGTCGAATAATCTTCGGGAGCTTTGAATTTATCAATTTCTGGCCAATAGTATTTTTTCAAATCTTTAGTCCACATTTCAGAGAAGTCTTTGTAGTCCATTTTAAACACGGCATTGAATGCCATGTCTAAGGTTGATCCCATTCTTATTTTTTGGATTAGCTCTCCAATTTTTTCTTCTCCGAATTTCTCGGCTATATACCAATAAAAAGTCTGTCCTCCGCGATAAGCCAAATATCCATTCATATAGTCTAAGCCACGCAAATTCTCGCTCATCGCTAAATCACGGATGAACATATCATTTTGAGTGTCTTGTCCAGACAAACTGGAATACTCAGCCAAACCTTCATTCATGTATAGCGGAAATTGAATATCCCGACCTACTTGCACTGCTGTTTGGAAATTACCGCCATATAGATATTGGTTAAGCACGGCGTGGACTAATTCGTGATGCACGACATGGCGAAATTTGGAATACTCGCCGAAAAACGGTAGCACCATTCTATTTTTGAAAAGTTCAGTTACGCCCTGCACTCCTTCGCTCATATATTGGCTGATTACGTTGGTCTGCTGAAATTCATTTTGAGTATCATAAACCAATATTGGTATGCGTTTATTTGTTCGGAAATTTAATAATTTCTCGATTTTTTTCAGGGCTTTTTCTGCTTCAATGGCTGTGAATTCTGCTAAGTATTTCGAACCGTCGTCGTAATAAATATCGAAATGTGCGGAACTAATATATTTCCAATTAAATGTGCGGTACTGTACCTTATTTTTGCCAAATTGCGAATATGCCGGCTGAACTACAAAACAACAAATTAGCAATAATAGTCCAAGCGAATATTTATTCAATAATTTCATTAATATTTCTCCAATTTCCAATTTATAATCTCGAATTTAAACGACGTATCAAATCTAATTAATTATATTAGACATTGAAATAGTATAGACACGATTTTCAACATTTGGTTACATTGAATTTAATATATTTCCTAAAACAATTTAATTAACGAATACTTCGGTTTAACTTAATTTATTGATTTGACTTTTTTGTATAAGTATGTAACCTAGTTTTAAATTTAATCGTTATTGTAGTATAATATATTTTTCAATTTTCAGGGTAATGATTATGAAAGCATATAATACAATTTCTCTTGCAATACTTCTGTTCGCAGTATTATCTTGCAAAAATGACCCTGTCGCTACAGAAAATTCCCATGACATCATTGGCGAATGGCATTGGGCAAAAACTTGCGGCGGAATATCTGCTGGAACAGTAATAACTCCCGAATCAAGCGGACACACTTACTCATATATTTTTAGAACAGACAAAAAAATCACAATGAAATACGACGGTGAAATTAAATTTATTTACGATTACAAATTGATAAAAGATTTAAGCCGACTTACCAAAGATTCTGTCGATTTTTTGAACATAAGCCATATTATTAATTTGAACGGACAAGATTCGATTATTTATGATTACAATTATATTATG
>CAZIIZ010000134.1:0-6948 GCA_964539225.1 uncultured Hyphomicrobiales bacterium
ATCTCAAAGACTTAGATTCCTGCATCCACTCGAAGACTCGTTCCGCAGGAATGACTAGTCAGTAGCAATATTTGAAGATATATATAATCATTAGCCTAATACTACTCCGCTATCGAGAAATAATTATTTACATTAGCGAAATAATAAAACAAAATCAATTTCGTTTGTATAATAGTAAATTTTAAATTAATATTTCGAGTATAATATGAAAATTAAAAAAACATCTGATTTAAGAGTAATAGAAACGCCGCACGGAGTTGATGTAAAGTCATTGTATAGCACTCCTGATGCGAGTATTAATCTAATCACTTTGCAGCCCGGCGAATCATTAAAACGTCATATCACTCCTGTCGATGTAGCTTTTTATGTGTTAGAAGGTGTCGGAATAATTGAAATTGGCGATGAATCCGAAGAAGTTACTGCTGAATGCTTGATAGAAAGTCCGCGAGACATAGCCCACAATTGGCATAACAAAAGCAATAGCATTCTGAGATTCTTAGTAATTAAAGCTCCTAAACCTACCAGAATGAGTATATTCTTAGACTAAACATTTGGCGTTTACTTTTCGTACATATTTCAGGCTTAATTGTTTTTCTGTAGATACTTAAGAAAAATTGTGGCGTATATAATCTATCTTTTTCTACGTGCAATTTTTGAGAGATTGCAAAACCAACTTTCTTTTGATTCAATCAATACAGCCGTATTTATTTTCTAATAATAATTTACATAATTTTACCTCAGTCTCTGTTATCACAATTATGCAATATTACCATTTTCACCAGTATTATTTCAGTCAATTACTATTTAGCTTTTAGCATAGTATCAAATCCATTAGATGTCGCTCTCTAGAAAATAATAAATTATGAACATATACTTCTAAATGCCGTATATGTTAAAGCACAAAGTAAATTTAAGCGATGAAATCAATTAGAAAAACAATAAAGAAAATTATGATAATAGCAATTTCAATTATCGGCATATTGACAATTGGGGTTTATGGATATATGATGCATCCGAAATTCGGCAGGAAACCGCAGGGCAAACGCTTAGAAATAATGAAGAATTCGCCTCATTATCGAGACGGTGCTTTTCATAATTTAAGTCCTACTCCAGTGATGGCGGAAGGCGTGAGCTATTTCTCGGTTGCCATGGAATTTGCTTTTAAAAAAGTTCCATTCGCAAAACCTGAAGATTCAATCCCGTCAGTTAAAACTGATTTGCATAGATTAGATATTAGTAAAGATGTTATGGTGTGGTTCGGGCATTCGTCGTATTATATTCAGCTCGAAGGCAAACGCTATTTGGTCGATCCGATATTCAGTGGTGCGGCTTCGCCCGTTTCATTTACTACCAATGCGTTCAAAGGAACGAATAATTATTCAGCCGACGATATGCCAGAAATTGATTATCTAATAATTACTCACGACCATTGGGACCATTTAGATTATGAAACTGTTAAGAAATTACAGCACAAGGTTAAAAAAGTAATTTGTGGACTCGGCGTTGGAGAATATTTAGAGTACTGGGGCTATGCCCCGGAAAATATCATTGAAAAAGATTGGTATGAGAAAATTGATTTGGGGAATAACACAGCTATTCACACTATGCCTACTCGACATTTTTCTGGTCGTACTTTCGTTCGCAATCGTACGTTATGGATGGCTTATATCTTGCAAACTGCAACCTATAAGATTTATCTGAGTGGCGATGGCGGTTACGATAAACACTTCAAGCAAGCCGGACAGGCTTTCGGAGAATTTGATTTGGCGATATTAGAGAATGGACAGTATAATAAAAATTGGAAGTATATTCATTCATTGCCGGAAGATGTAGTAAAAGAAGCCAATGACTTGAAAACGAAACGACTTTTGCCTACTCATTCGTTCAAATTCGTTCTCGCTTTGCATCCATGGGCTGAACCTCTAAACAGAATTTCTGAATTGAGCGTAAATCAATCCTATCAATTGCTTACTCCGATGATAGGACAAGTCGTTAATCTGCGAGACAGTAATTACAACTTCACTAAGTGGTGGCAGAATTGTAAATAGCAAAACCTTACGACAAGTTAAAATACTATCGGAAGCTAAGATTTTTACTTCTTTATTTTCTAGCTTCGGAAGGTTTTTTAGTCCTTGGGAAGGTTTAGCTTGATAGGCTGAACCAATGACTATTTTGTTTTCTCTGTCCTTTATTCTCCATACATACGAATTCCTGCTAACGCACTAGAAAACTTTATCCTCTGTTTTTCCTCCGTAAAAAAGATGCTAAGAGCTGAATCCATCGGCTTTGGTTTATGAAAATATATTTTCTTTAGCTTTGATTATATTAAAATATTTACTAATTTTGCTTGCCACCGAATCAAACGCTATTACATTTCATTCCTTGGCAAAATTTTAAGATAAATATTAGATCCAATAAGTATAGAAAACAATTGGGCGAAAAGCCCAATAATATAATATTTACAAATTAATATCAAGGAGATCGTCATGGCCACAACTTTAAAACGGTACTTACCGCTAGTTATGTTTTTTATTATTCTTGCCGGAGCAAAGGGTGCTAATCCATTCGATTGGCGAATAATTATTAATAAGGAATATCTTATCAGAAACTTGCATTTATTTAATACTGATTCTGCTATTGTAGTATCAGAAAATGCAATTGAGATTATTAGCACAAAAGACGGGGCAATTCTTGATACTTTCCCAGATGTTACTAAATATATTCCGATGCAAACACCAGCATCTTCAATGTATGGTATTGCGTATTCGGATTTAAGTAAAGACGGTAAATTGCTTGTTACTGCTAGTTTATTTGATGATGTAAAATGCATTATTGCTGTATGGGACGTAGCTAAGCGTACCCCAATTAAATGTTTTGAAACTCCTTACAGCATTAGAGATGTTAAGTTTACATTAGATTCTAAATATCTTATAGCAACAGCCTATTATTCAGACGAATCTGTAATTGTGTGGAATACAAATGATTATTCTATCGAAAGAACAATAACCGATCCATCTCGTGGAATTGAAATTACACTTTCACCGGATAATAAATATGCTTATATCGGCTATTTGCTTCAGAATGCTACCAACAAATCAACTCCAAGTATAGTTAGATATGATTTGAATAATTGGAATCCTATTGACACTTTTAATCTAAATGATGAATTGGGGTTTAGAATGACAAATTATGCAGCTTGTTGGAATGTTACTAGCCCAGACGGCAAATATTTTGCTTTTACGTGCGATACTACTGTATATGTATATGAAACAGAGAAACTACAGATGGTAAATCGTTATAATTTTACGACATATCCTACAGTTAGTCATTCGACTTTAGGCTCAATCTGCTTTTCACCAAATTCCGATAAGATATTCATGTTTCAAGATATTGCTAGAGAAATCAATCCTTGCCAAACTGCCATCGAGTGGGATTTTAAAACTAATAAAGTAATCAACAAATATTCAAATCCAGATTTGCCATTATTCTATAGAAATCATTATCTGAATTCAGATAAAATTCTCAGTGCTTCTGGCAATACTATCGCATTATTTGATTTTGCCAAAGCTGTATCTGGAAAAACTGATTTAGAATTATCGGACAAGCTAAAGATTACGTACGAAAACCCCGTTAGCAAAAATACTGAGTTGAAGATAATTTCTAAAGAAGCAATGGATGTTAACATTGATATCTATAATGAATCAGGCAAATATGTTAAAAATATTTATCATGGATTTCTAAAAGGCGATGAGATAGTGTTACCATTAGATATTAGTGAACTTAATTCTGGACTATATTTTATTAAAGTAAGCGACGGAATAACAACTTTTGATTATCAACTAATAGTAAAGAAATAAAACGTCTGAACTGTGATTTAAGATGATTAAAATGGAAAATTATTCTTATAAATCATCTCAATCACAGTTCAGATATTTCCATCCCAACCTCGCAAAGCTCAAATATTTTCTCAATAGTGGCTGTCCCATAAGTAGTCATTTTGAGCGTAGCCAAGAATCCATATTTATCAAGGACTTACAAGAGCTTGGATTCTTCACTTCGTTCAGAATGACGAAATTATTTTCAATAGCGATGTGTGTCATTTTCTTTTAGTGAAAACGTAGTTTTCTTTGAGACCTCAGAATGACTATTTATGAGACAAGCCCAGACTACATAAACAGCAGAATTATTGAGTCATTTGCTAATTCCTTAATATTTTTTTACTTTATTTGAATAAAATTTATTATATTCGTTTTTATTTATTATTTATCGGTGCGAAATATACAAATGCAGCAAGCGAATCAAGATATAGAATATTTCCAACTCATTTCTGACGGCAATCAGAAATGTCTGAAACTGTTTCAAGCTATGACTTTAGCCAATGCGAAAGAATACGACAGAAAAATAGATTTTACTACATTGTTTGATAATTGTTCGGTGCTGATATTAGACCTAAGGGAAGTTATAGATTTCGATTCATACTTAGTAGCATTTATCAATGACTTAAATAAAACTGCCGAACACCGCAATATTTCATTTAAAATTGAATTTAACAGCCAAGACCAAAGCAGTTTCGTAGCTTTACTCAGTAAAAAGCTCGAAGCCAATATACCGGATGAAGACGAAAGATCCGGCATTATTCGTTACTTTGAGAATATCGGTAATAAGATAACTACGATGATAAAAGATTCCTACGTATTTATAGATTTTACCGGAAATTTGTTAATGGCTCTATTTGCATTGCCATTTAGAATTAAAAGAATGCGATGGAAAGATTTCCCTTATTATTTCAATAGTGCCGGAGTAAATGCCGTGCCTATCGTTTTGCTAATTGTATTATTAATCGGATTGATTACCGGATACCAAGGTGCATTGCAGTTAAAGCAATTCGGAGCAGATAGATTTATTGCCGATTTGATAGGTATTTCAATTACTCGCGAGCTTGCCCCATTGATGACAGCGATTTTAGTCGCAGGACGCTCCGGATCTTCATTCGCAGCAGAAATCGGTACGATGAAAGTAAGCGAAGAGATTGACGCTTTGAAAACTATGGGCATTGATTTGTATCAATTCTTAATTTTACCGAGAGTATTAGCAGTAACTTTAGCAATTCCTTTCATCACTATCTTAGCAGATTTATTCGGTATCGCAGGCGGTTTAATCGCAGCACTAAGTACATTGAATATCACCTTCACAGGTTATATCAATGAACTAGCTACCGCACTTAATTTCTACCATATATTAACTGGACTCGGCAAGAGTATGATATTCGGCTTTTTAGTGGCTTCTGTTGGATGTTTCCGCGGATTGCAAGCATCTGGCGGAGCGGAAAGTGTCGGCAAGTTTACTACCGCTGCTGTGGTTACCGGAGTGTTGCTTATTATTTTGAGCGATGCAGTATTTACATTCTTATTCCAGTCGATAGGAATATAACCATGAGCAATAGTAATGCAATCATTCAGGTGAAAAACGTAACGGTGCGATACGGCGACCTAACAATATTAGACAATGTATCGTTTGATATACAAAAAGGCGAAATATTTATGATAGTCGGCGGAAGCGGTTGCGGTAAATCAACTATGCTTCGCCAAATAATAGGATTAGAAACTCCGAATGAAGGCGAAATTATTATCGACGGTATGGACATAACTAAAGCTCAAGGGGAACAAAAAAAAGCAATCCTCAAGAAATTCGGCGTTATGTTCCAGTCCGGTGCTTTATTTGCTTCTATGACCTTAGCTGAAAATATCGCATTAGTTTTAGAAACTTATACAAATATTTCAAAGAAAAGAATTGTCGAACTAATTGATATTAAATTGGCTGCTGTAGGATTGCGTGGATTCGATTCGTTTTTACCTTCAGAGATTAGCGGTGGTATGAAAAAACGTGCCGCCTTGGCTCGTGCTATGGCTTTAGATCCAAAAATATTATGCTACGACGAACCATCATCAGGATTAGATCCGGTTACTGCTGCCTCAATGGATGCACTTATTAGAGAAATTAATTCTTCGCTTGGCACTACCATGGTGGTCGTATCGCACGATTTAGACGGAGTGATGACTACTGCACAAAAAGTAGTAATGCTTGATAAATCAGTAAAGGGAATTATTGCTCAAGGGCATCCGGATGAATTAAAAGCTATGAAAGACAACCCAATAGTGTATAACTTTTTTAATAGGATTTCTGATTAATTCCTTTTGTTAATTATCAAGACTAAAATTTATGCAACTTACAGAAAAAGATATAAAAACCATAAAATATGAAAAACGAATCGGATTCGTTTTTTCGAGTATTATACTGCTATTCGGCGGTTTGATTAATATATTTCATTCCTTCAATTTTCTTTCCGCTCCCAAAATAGACATGACTCAGTTAATTTTGATAGACTGTATTATCATTGGAGCGAGTATTCTGATACCTTATGTAATGAATAAAAAGTATAATCAAGATTTGAATGAAGGAATGAAATTCGTTAAAATCGAAAAAATTCAAAAAAAAGAAATTGATAAATCTTACGAAGCAGGAAGTGCCACTATTTCCGGCGAACCGTCACTCAAAATTTTAGCTCCAAAGTTATACAAACGAGAAATGAAAGAATCGCTCGTATATAATTTGTTTATTAACGGAGCAAGCTATGAAGTAGAAAAGGGCATATACGATTCAGTAAATATTGGTGATACTATCGAAATGCACTATTCGATTCATAGCGATATTCTGCTCGATATTCGTAAGAAAATCTAATGAATATTTATATTCCATTTAAAACATACATTTCCTTCCGAATTGATACGAATAATTATTATATTTGTATTGTTGTAATTGATTAACAGACTGTTATGCAACAATAAATGCTCCCAACAAGTAATAATAAATGATATTGGATAAATAAATGATAGAAATACCCGAAATATTAATCGATAAATTAGCCGCTGCAAGCAACATAGCAATTCT
>CAZIIZ010000135.1:0-797 GCA_964539225.1 uncultured Hyphomicrobiales bacterium
TGCAGTATCGGTAGCATTAGGTGTGATATTTTTATCGCTTAAAAAAAGCTATAGTGCCGACGCTTATTCGTATCTATTCGGATCAATACTTTCTGTATCGACGGCAGATTTATATACTTCAATTGTAATGGTCGGAGTAACTATCTTGGCGTTATTCAAATACTGGAAGCGTTGGGCTTATTCCACATTCGACAGTGAACTAGCTCAAGCCGACAGATTGCTTACGAAACGAGACGACTTAGTGCTTTCGGCATTAATCAGTATGGTGATAGTATTATCAATAAAATTGGTTGGGATAGTCCTTATCGCTTCATTTTTAGTAATTCCTGCGGCTACGGCTAAATTAGTATCTCGCACATTTTCGCAAATGACTATTCTCTCTATTGTATTCGGATTAATCGGTGCAATTGTAGGCTTGTTTTTATCTGTAGTATTCGACTTACCAAGTGGTGCGGTAATTATATTAGTTCAAGCAACTATATTTACATTAGTAGCTACTATTGGAAAAAAGTTTAGTAGGAATTAATCCTGTTTTTGCGAATATTCTTCAACAAGAATCAAATAGGTTCGACTTTTTAGTGGAGATAATTGTCAAAACTGTGTTTTTTTTGATTAATCTGATTAAAGATCATCTGAACCGCTGATTTATCTGATTAGACTGATTAAGATGATTTTTTTTAATTTAGAAAATATCTTGGCGACATCGTTGCATACTGTTTGTAGCGATATTCAGTCTAAGGAAAAATAGCGTCGTAGATGCGACCTTTACAAACAGAACTTCTACGGATTTGTGATAA
>CAZIIZ010000135.1:897-6924 GCA_964539225.1 uncultured Hyphomicrobiales bacterium
AAATCAACTAAATACTACAAATAGTAAACCACTACGTGGTTGAAAATTATCTGAACAGTTGAGTTATCTGATTAAGATGATTTTTTTAATTTAGAAAATATCTTGGCGACATCGTCGCATACTGTTTGTAGCGATATTCAGTCTAGGGAAAAATAGCGTCGTAGATGCGACCTTTACAAACAGAACACTTCTACGGATTTGTGATAAAAATCAACTAAATACTACAAATAGTAAACCACTACGTGGTTGAAAATTATCTGAATATCTGATTTATCTGATTAGACTGATTAAGATAATTTTAAGAATAATCTACTTAATCAATGGTTCAGACTATCTTAGCTATTTTAAATCATAAAAATGATTTAATAATTTTTTTAGTAAAATGAATTAACAAAAAAAGCCTTAACAATTTTCATGCTAAGGCTTAATTTCTGTTTGTGATCCCGGTTGGATTCGAACCAACGACCCTTTGATTAAAAGTCAAATGCTCTACCGACTGAGCTACGAGATCTACCGTTCATTACCGTTTCAAAAGGAATACAAATATACGACTTTTTTTAACAATAGCAAAACATTTTCTACATTTTTTTGACATTTAGTCATACATTTGTTATTTCACGATAATTTTTTGCGATTCAACTGTATTATTGCAATGAATTCGTACTACGTATAAGCCTACACTTAAATTCGGCAACTTGAAGCTAAATGTGCCATTTTGCAAAGGATTAGCGACAACCACAGTACCTTCGCTCATCACTTCGCCTAATTCATTATAAATTTCGTAGCGTACATCACTTAAAATTTCAGTCTTATTTATCGAACACTTTATTTCGTCGCCAGCTTGAGCAATACTTGGATAAATTGCGATATTTCCTGATTCTTGCTCTTCTACTTTCGCAATACTATTAACTGCACCCAAAAACATATATTCGTTGATAGAATAATGAATAGGTTGGAAATCAAGAGTATCCGCGAATGATTGTTCCCTTTGATTCATATAATACTTTTTGGTTAAAGTATCGCCAGTTGGTTTAGTATATTCAATAAATACAGGCATTTCAAACACACCTGGGATTTCGCTACCAAGCTGAGTCTGATTAATCTTAAATTCTACTTTGAAATTTTCATTTACCTTTACCGCCTGAGCAAAGTTTAGCGTTAATTCCGGATGACCTCTTTGTAGCAACCATTGATCAAAGAATGTATCCCACGAAAGCGGGTAATCAGGATTCTCTTGCTTGACTATATCCCTAAACTGCTGAGTAGTGATTGAAGTCAATGGATAAGTAGTAAATATTTTTTGCAGAGTTTTTAGGAATTGTTCTTCGCCGATAGCAGCAGAGAGCATGTGATAAACCATACCGGCTTTTCTGTAAGTCAAGGCTTCGCTAAATAAATTCTCGTCATCTAAATTATATACAGGAGGCAAATCTGCTCCACCGCCTTGGAAATATAAATACTTATGTCTTCTAATTTCGGTTTTCAAAGCTTCTTTGCCATAATAATGCCCAGTCCAGATTGACGCAGCCCATGTAGCACCGCCTTCATTAATCCATAAATCTTGCCAATCGGCACAAGTAATATAATTACCAAGCCAATGATGAGCTAATTCATGGGCTAACCCGTTGTCTTCTTCCCATACAATCCAAGTATTACCAATGGTGGTAATTGTATTGTGTTCCATACCTCCGCCAAACGGTGTAATTGACACTACTCCATATTTTTCATACGGATACTCGAATAATATTTGGCTGAAATACGCCATCATATTATTGTGCAAATCAAAAGCCGGAAGTGTAGTGCCATTATTAGAATATTTCGAATACCACTTCCAATAATAATAATCTATTGACAATACCGAATTATCTTTTTTAATATATTTGTCTGAATACGTTTCAAACTTTGAAGCAGTAACAGCGAGCAAATATGTAGGCATTGGGAAGTTATGACTCCAGTGAAAATAACTTGTATCAGCTACGGATGAAGAATCGAGTCTCGATCCATTTGCCACGGCAGTATATCCCAACGGAACTTTTATTTTAAAATCGCTTAAAGCCCTATCAGAGGATATATCATTGCAAGGCATCCAGTATCTAGCATCCTTAGGCTCTGCCATAGTATAGGCTAAATTTTCTAAAACACCACTAGTATCACTCTGATAATAATAATTAAATCCTAAATTGTCTGGTTTGACGATATGCCTATACTTGATTTCGAAAGCAATTTCATCGCTAATATTCAGAGATTCATTTAATTTAACGACTAATAGATTTTTTACACTGTCTTGATTGAATTGTAATTCTTCGCCAAATGCCTTCACCGACAATATTTCCATATAACCAGCATCAAGTTCTATTTCGGTCAAATTAGCAACTTTTGATTCTAAAATGATTGTATTAATTCCGGTCCAGCCTAAATTAGAATTTTTCAAGACATCATACCAATCTAAATCTAAACTATAGGAGATAACGTCGTAATTTCTAACTTTTGTATCTTTATATTCTGCATAAAGTTTTTTCAAATTACTTTCAGCTTGTAATTTATTTTCTTTAGCAATTTCTATTTTATTCAATAGAAATTTGGGCAATTTCGCATTTGAGACTTGGGGCAGCATCAAAGCCGAAAATAGACAAATTTGTAGTATTTTTTTCATAAATGCTTTCTATATATATATTATTATTTTCAATACTTAAATCTTTATATTCTACAAAATTACTGAAAAATTAAATAACAACAAAATATCATACTATCAGTATTTTTTTCATTTTATTTTTTATCAAACACTCTACCAAAAAACGCATTAATAACATTATTGTCATCTATAAACTGATTTTATCTATTGAATTGATAAAATATTACTTTGCATATAATTGTGCTTCGCTAAGTACATTTTTTTCTTTCATTCTAAGACAGTATTAATTATCAAATCTATACACGTAACCGATACTAATATTCGGAAATACTTCTAATGGTGATTTAGCAATATAAACTCCGGCGGCTAATTTCAGAAATATACCATAATAATTTAGATCTCCACCTGCGGTTAAATATGACTCAGTATCGCTACCAAGAGCTTTATTCTTATAACTATTTTTATTCGAAACTCCACCTCCAAGAATAACATTCATAATTAGGGATTTAGATCTCATCAGTCGAATCAAATAGGCTGCTTCGCCTGAAGCAGAACCTCCCAAATCTGCACCTAAGGTTAACTTCCACCCACTATTACCTTCATCATAATTAGTATAAGATATATTGAGAATACTTGGCGTACCAATTTCGCCACCCAAGCATATAAATTTGTCCTTAGGACAAACTATATTAACTGCTTGGTCAAATATTATACTATTGCTAAAATCGATTCTTCTTCCATTTAGCAAAAAATAATCAATCTCTGCTTTAGCATGTACTACTCTTTCGCCTTTTAAATTGATAAAAGTAAAATTAGCTTTATCATGATTGATTAAGGATGCTTTAATTACAGTCTCATTTTTTAGAAACACGTCCATATACACTCTTTGACGTTCCTTTATATTAGCTTTTGAAATGGTGGTTCGAGAATTATTCTCTTCAATTATAGTTACAGATTCTGCAACATCTTCAACAATAAACCCTAAGTACGACACTTCGTGTATAGTTTTAATTTCTTCTTGAGCATAAATTGAATTTGTAAGGCTAAGTATAAAAAACAGTAGCATGAAATAATATGTTTTCATAAGTTGCAACGTATATTGGTGATAAATAATGTGTTCATTGCAAAATTAAAATATTTCAATCAATTCTCCAAATACTTTTTTAAGTATGGGTTGATTTTTAAATAGATACGTAGAATTTGAATTGAATTGATGAAAAGAAAAAAGTGATGATTACTCCAAATACAAAAAAAGAGAATACCGATTAGATATTCTCTTTTTTTTTGCTGCCCCGCCAGGGGTCGAACCTGGACTCTCCTGATCCAGAGTCAGGTGTGTTGCCAATTACACCACAGGGCATTCATCTATAATTTCAATTTTCAATCTCTATTTTGTCTCGTAACGTCATCCTTAACGCTTACAAAATTAGGTATTTTTTCTGAAAGTAGCAAATGTTTTTTTACTTATTTTGCATATATTTTCATTTTTTACTGTAAACTTTAAGCCTCAAAAGCTCTATCTTACTACAGTTTCTGATAGATACATCAATATTAATATTTTAAAGTTTGCTTAATTTTTCCACCAGTTTTTTCTAATAAATCAACGGCAGATGAATAATTTACTTCGCAAAGAGCCATTACCAATGCAATTTTTACTTTTCCATCGGTAATTTCGAGCAATTCCTCCGCCCTAAGGTAATCAACATCGCCGATAGTCATAATAATTTTTTTTGCTCGTTCTTTTAATTTCTTATTAGTCAATTGCAAATCGACCATAATATTATTATAAGTCTTGCCAATTTTCACCATAGAAGCAGTAGTCAGCATGTTCAGCACTAACTTTTGGGCTGTGCCTGACTTCATACGAGTTGAGCCGGCTATCGCCTCTGGTCCAACGTACGGACAAATTAGTACGTCGCTAATATCGATTAAATGTTCCGCTTTCATTCGAGAGATTGTAGTAATCATCACGGTCTGGATTCCTCGTTGCTTTGCATATTTCAATGCTCCGACTACAAACGGAGTTCTTCCTGATGCCGCTATACCGCATACTACATCTTTAGAATTAATATTATGTTTCAGAAAATATTCTTCAGCAAGAGCTTCCGAATCTTCTGCACCTTCTTGAGCTTGAAACATAGCCTCACGACCACCGGCGATTATGCCCTGTACCATTTCAGGCTCTGCACCGAACGTAGGCGGGCATTCCGAGGCATCAACGACTCCAAGCCTGCCACTAGTGCCTGCACCGAAATAGAACAACCTACCGCCGTTCTGAAAGGCATTGCTTATTATGTCCACGGCTTTGGCTATAAATGGTATCTCCGAGCGAACCGCAATAGCTACTTTTGCATCTTCGTTATTAATCATTTCTAAAATAGAGATAGTATCCGAGCAGTCGATATTAACCGTATCATGGTTAATCTGCTCAGTATCTAATTTGGATATTTCATTAAATAATTTATTCATTTGGATATTAGTCTATAATAATTTTTACTTATTTTTATTTGCAATGTGCCATAAGTATAATATATGTAAAAATATTCGAAAATTAAGATTAATCACTCTAAATAATTCTAAGCAATATATGTGTTTAACGCTTAGAAATCAATCAGGGATGATTGAGCAACTTTACAAAGTAATTCAAACATCCCTGAATATTTATTTCGCATTATTCAACTATTCAATTAAAAGAACACATCTTTTACTTTTTCAAAGAAATCTTTGCCTTTAGAGCCATCTTTGGCTGGATCGGGCTTGATTCCGGGATGAGAGCTTAATTCTTTAATCAATTGTTTTTCTTTTGAAGATAGCGACTTAGGCACAAATACATTAACAACAACTATCTGCACGCCTTTGCCATAAGCATTCAAATTCGGGATGCCCATTTCTCGCATTCTGATATTAGTTCCCGGCTGAGTACCGGCTTCAATTTTAATTTTCTGACTACCGTGCAATGTAGGCACTTCTACTTCAGTTCCAAGAGCAGCATCGGGGAAGCTAATATGCAATTGATAGATTACGTCGTTATTATTTCTTTTGAATTCTTTATGCTCGATTTCGTCGATTATTACAATTAAATCGCCAGCAGATCCATTATGCTTGCCGGCATTGCCCTTACCGCGTAAAGGTAAATAATTACCTGCTTCTACTCCGGCTGGAATTGATACTTTTACTGTATCTTCAGCTTGCACTCTTCCATCACCGTGGCATTTAGGGCAAGGATTAGATATTACTTGTCCGCTACCGTTACAAGTAGGGCAAGTAGAAATATTTACAAACTGTCCAAACATCGAACGACTAACCTGACGCATCTCGCCCGTACCATTGCAGGTATGGCATCTTGAGAATGAGTTAGAATCCTTGGCACCCTTGCCTTCACAGTCTTCGCACTT
>CAZIIZ010000136.1:0-6912 GCA_964539225.1 uncultured Hyphomicrobiales bacterium
GTCCAGAAAAAATTTCTGAATGGATTTATGGCACAGTTAATCCATTTACAGAATAGAAAGCGTCGCCTGACTGCACTATAACAGTTGGATTGAGAACTTCCGCTTGTAGCACATTATCCCATAATCTGTAAGTATAAGTTTCATTTACATCATAACCATCTTTTAAGGTAGTTTCGTCATTGTCTCCCCAAACTGACATACCGAATTGGGCTTCGCCCCATACTAAATACCCTGCACAATACTGCACGGCATCACGAGTATAAAATAAGCCTATCGCATCTCCAGCAGCAAAAGTTCTACCATTAATACTGTAAGACTCTGGAGAAGTGAAACCAATCATTGAAGAATTCCCAGTGTTGCTTATTACAGCCCAAGAGCTTGGTACGGACGATACAATAGTATTAAATGACCAAACACTGCTCCAGGCACTTGTTAGCTCACCACCAATTGCTTGCACTCGCCAATAATAAACAGTTGAATAATCTAATCCATTTGTTCCGAAGTTATTAACCTCACTAAGCTCATTTACTATAAAAGTTTCGAAGGAAGGAGACGTAGAAATCTGAACACGATAACTAGAGGCACCTAAAACATTATTCCAAACGAGAATGGGAATAGTTGTTTGATTAATGGCATTGTTTGCCGGAGTAGTTAACGTTGGAGCATTTGGAGCTAATAAGTTCACCGTACCACTATTGCTAGCATAGCCGTCGCCACTGCCGGTATTATATTGACTATAAACGCTCATGCTACTTAACAGCATAAGAAATATTACTATTATTTTTTTCATCTTATAAACCTTATTTGTTATTATATCTTTTCTTTTTTTAATACATGGTGAGTCAGGAATGGATTAGAATATCCCACCAACGCACCGAAAACCACTAGTACTATATCGGCCATCATAGGCATAAGCTCCATTAATTCGATCAGAAATCCTAAGGTTTAAGCTGTTGCCGCTATAAGTACCGGCTCTAAAGCATGAACCTACACCATCAGTTCCGGGGCAATTAGCAATATTAGAATTGCCGTTTACATCTAATAATCCATCGCCGACAGCTCCTGTATAAGCTCTACCGGCAGAATTACCAACTGTAATGCAACGTTTCCACAAATTACCACTCATCTCCATAGCACCATAATAACTAGCACCTGAACTCTGACGACTACCACTGCTAAAACAACCTACTCGAATAGGACCGTTACTGTTAAAATTACAATTACTTCCAGCCACATCAGAACCTTCAAAAACCTCACCCGGATTAGTAATATTTGCACTTATAATTGAAGTGCTGCCCCAAGCATATTCATTAGCAACAGGAACAGCTGAACCACGACAAATTTTTTCGTATTCAAGCTCAGTCATAGGCCGCAAACCGCTCCAATCAGAATAAGCAGTACCGTCCGCCCAACTTAAAAGATTACAGGCTATGTTCTGTCCGTCAGAAGCTTCATTCAACACACCATTATCATTAGCATCACAGCCATAAATGCCATTAACTAACTTAATAAAATGTCGAGAGTTAGAGAATGCACCGATAAAGCGAGATAATTGCTGAGTCGGAGTAAGAGTATTCAAAAAGTCAGCATATTGCTCTTGTGTAATTTCGTACTTCATACTGTAAAAAGCATTGAAACCTTTTGGGAAAACTGCCGGAATTGGAGCATCGGGTTCACCGGACCAGCCACTATTTGTCCAAAATAGATTACCTGTAGTTGGCACTAATGAAATTTCAGCTTCAGATATAATTCGATACGGAGCATTACTACCGTAAGTATAGAAATGACTGACTTCATCTCCTCCACTGCCTACGTAGAAAGCTCCTTGAGGAATATAACACATTTCTATGCCACATACTTTTACTTGCGAAACATTATTAGTTAAATCATCGCCGATTCCGTCGGAACCATATTCCCAGCGAAGTTTTACTGAATTAGAAGCAAAACTGCCCGTACCATCGGTACTGCGATAATAATACGCACCTTTGCCGTCTGAACGAGCATCGAGAGTAGCTCCTGCACCTTGCGAACCCGTAGAATGATTTGCATCAGTAGCACTCAAAGTGGCGTGATACCACAAACCATCGCTAGTTTTTTTATATTTTACAAAAAGCCAAACAGCATCCCAATTATTGGGTTCGGCACTTGTTCGCCAACTATTCTCCCAGCTTATATCAAATTTGATACTGACATAGTCGTTCTGAATATTTTGCTCAAGGCAAACCGGAACACCCACAGCTAAATTATTCGCTCGCATAGAAACTGAGCAAATAATGAGTGCTAAAATAAAAACGATCTTTTTCATTTTAGTTAATCCTTTGATTAATAATTAAATATATAAAATAAAAATAAGTATTCCATTCCAAAAACAAACTACTGCCGCAGTCGTTACATTCCTTGGTTCGCAAGTTAAATAATAATACCGATAACTCCAAAACAATTTCCTTTTTGGGCAATTATTTCTTTATAATTATCAATGGCTTAGCTAAATAATAATCGCTAATTAACATTTCTGGTTGACTTTGGAATACAGGAACAATATTTTTGGAAAATATGATATACTTAGAATATTTAATAATCTGTTCGCCACTTTATCCAACCATTATACATATCTTTTAAAATTATTAAAGATTCAACTCAATAGATACTTATAATGGCTATGCAAAGCAAGCAATACCAAAGTAAATAACCTAACCATTATACACATCTTCTGCAATACCGATGCATACTGTCATTCCGGTTTTGTGAGTCTTCCAACAAATCGTTCTTACGATTCAGCATAGCTAAATACCGGAATCTCAAACAACACCATTCACGAAGACGAAACAGAACATTACTAAATCTCAAAAACTTAGATTAGCTACGCTGAACCCTAAGAATGGTTTAGCTTCGCTGAATCTGAAGACAGATTTCCTGTATCCGCTCGAAGACTCGCTCCACAGGAATGACAACTCAGAGAGATGTGAAAATAGTATAGCAAATAACGGAGTAAATGATGCCTGGATTTGAAGTTTTTCACGAAACGATACGAATTCAGAGAGATTAATTTCATCTATATTACAAATTATTCCGATAAATAAGTCGTTAAGAAAATAATTCACAAATAATGATAAAGATAATTGAAGTAAATATATTATTTTTGAATACTTAAATTCAACAAACACCATATAAGCGGAGAAATTGACAATGGATGTAGATAAAATTATTATAAAGAAAAATTCGGATATGCGAATTAGATTCGGTCATTTGTGGGTGTTCAGCAATGAAATTCAAGAACTTCCCAAGCTGAATCCGGGGACAGTAGTCGAAGTAATGGATGCAAGTAACCGCAGCTATGGCTACGGATTCTATAATCCGAACAGCTTGATTAGCGTTAGATTGCTGAAAACTCAAGAAATGCCGGATGAAAATTTATTTGTAAAGCGAATAGAAGCTGCAAAGCAAATGCGAATTAATGTGTTGGGCGATATTGAAATGTGCCGATTAGTGTTCGGAGAATCTGATATGTTGCCGGGATTGATTATCGATAAGTATTCTGAATATTTCGCAGTGCAAATTTTATCCGCCGGGATGGAATTAATGAAAAAAGAAATCGTGTCGGCATTGCTGAAAGTATTCCCTGAAACTAAAGGTATCATCGAGAAGAATGAAACTAAGCTTAGAGAAATTGAAGGCTTGCCGATGGTGTCCGAATTGCTATTCGGCGATATTCCGGAAGTCATCATCACCAATGAGCAAGGCGTAAAATTAGAAATCAGTCTAAGCGAAGGACAGAAAACCGGATATTTCCTCGATCAACGTGTAAATAGACATTTCGTCAGAAGCATTTCGCAGGGATTAAGCGTGCTTGATTGCTATACGAATCAAGGCGGATTTGCTCTGAATGCTGCTTTAGGCGGAGCGACAAAAATCGCAGCGATTGATTGCTCAGAAGTAGCTCTGAGTGCCGTGAGACGAAATGCTGAACTCAATGGCGTTGAGATTGAGACTATCAAAGCGGATGTAGCTGATTACTTGGTTAGTGCAGTTGATAAAGGCGAGAAATGGGATATGATAATTTTAGATCCGCCAGCGTTCGCTAAAAATCGTAAATCCGTACCTAAAGCGAAGGCGGCTTATGGCAAGATTAATCGTTTGGCGATGAAGATGCTGAACGAAAATGGATATTTAATAGCATCCAGCTGTTCGCATCACGTATTTGAGGATGTGTTCCGGGAAACAATCTATCGCGAGAGTTGCAAATTAGGCAAGCAATTGAAGCAAATTTTCCGTGGCTCGCAAGCTCCGGATCATCCGATTCTACTAAGTTTACCGGAAACGCAATATCTTAAATTTTTCGTATTCCAAGTAGTATAGACTTCCTCTCAAACATCAAATTATCAGAGGCTGTCCTATAGCATAAGAATTATTAAATACTCCATACTGAGCAAAGCGAAGTTATCATTTCTGCGTAACTAATCTATACTACCTTCCGAAGGTTTCTTAATCCTTCGGAAGGTTTGTGGACGAAAAAACTATTCCACTATTATTTTACAATACTTCACTCGATTAATACCGAATTGTACTGTTATCATATAAGTCCCTCTTGCTAAGTCGGAATCTAATTTGAAATTCAACTCTCCGCTCGAAGTCAATGTATATGAAATATGAGCCGAAGCATCCAAACCACGACTATCATACAAATACACTCCTTCTAAGTTGTCGCCGTAAGTATTGCCTAATTGCAATTTAGCACTACGATTTGATCCAATTGGATTAGGAAATGATTTTAATTCTTCGGGCATCGGAGGCAAGTGTTCTTCCGCCCCAGATACTTCGCAATTGTCATCATATTTGAATAAATACCAACCAATAACAATATAGGCATTCGTAGGAGATCCAACCGCTAAATCTACCATGGTATCAAATTCATACCCTAAACTATCAGGTAAAATACGTATCCAAGTGTCTCCACCATCCTTAGTCCGAAATGCAATAAGATCCGTGGTAGAATCCGACTCAGTAAAACCACCACAATTGCCCAATGCAAAACCTACCTTATCATTAGCAAATTGTATCTTTGGGATTCCGCGAAAATTGTTATAATCATCATGCATTTGTTGTTTCCAAGTTAAACCACCATCAGTAGTCTTATAAATAGTACAAAAATAATTACTACCTTTCCGATCTGAACCGGCTATCCACCCTATATTCTTATCAATAAAATTTAGGCTGTTAAACCATCTATAATCAACTTCCGGATTATCTAGAAATATATAAGTCCAAGTATTTCCTTTATCAGAGGATTTAATAATAACCGGATGCTCAACTCCATTAATATGAGCCCCACCTGAACAATATATTGTATTTGAATCTGCAATACATACTCTGGTTAAATACACAGAAGTATCACCCTTTCCAACATTTAACCATTTTGAAGTTTTCCAGTCATCGGTCGTTATAGCAATCGTATCGTATAATTTAGGAGCACTCCAAGGAACTCTAATTTGGTCAAAACAAAATACTCCAAGTCCGCTCGGATGAGTATCAAAATCATTAAATGTACGCCAATACGATCCACTTGGATTGCTATTAGGAACAAGCATTACTTGACGAACTTCCCAAGTCTTTCCAGCATCTTTACTAACTAATAGCTCATTAGATTCTCCGGCAACATATATTCTGTTGGTATCATGCAACACTACTTTATGCATATCATTCAAAGTTTGCCCTTCATAACCATCAGCAATAGAATCAGTTTCATAATCATGATTATTATTAATATAGCCTGCAAACAATTCAAAATTAGTACCTGCGTCACGAGTACGCCAGAATAAAGAACCAAAATGCTGTATCTTCTTTACAGTATCACCAACAAGTGTATGCTCCAAATAGTAGAATGTACTGTCGCCATAAGCAGCAGAGCCGCCCAACATGCTTCCAATACCGCCTGTAAATATATACTTATGTTTATCCATCTTCCAGCAACCAGAATAGACGGGGACACTGAATAGCACCATCATCGTTAAAATTAGCATTTTTTTCATTTTATTTTCTTTTCCGTAATAATAGTAAACTGTTTGATTTTGTTGCAAGCAAATTAACAATATTTTATCGGATATACAAGAAAATAATAATAATTTCATAAATATCATCCTTCCATTCTTCTGATTACACCAAGCACAAGAAACAGATGTTGTACATCTAACCAAATTATTAGAACAGCCACAAAATTATTCTCTCTGCAAATCCTACTACTTGTGAAGTGTTAAAGTTTTGTTAAGATAATGTTTCGTTTTGATACTTGATAATTATCCCCATATTTTTGTATTATAAATTTTAGTTTATGTTTTATTATTGAGGATTTTCAGTATGTTCAGAAGTATTTTGCCAAAAGAATATTCCTTCTTTGATTACTTTGACAACCTAATGGTTCATTGCAATGCAATGGCAACCGATTTGCTTAAAATTGCGACTAAGCAAGTTAAGCTGATAGACGGCATTGAGCAAATTAAAAGCAAAGAGAAATTAATGGATCAAATTTGCGTGCAATGCTTAGAAGCCCTACACAAAACGTTTATCACTCCATTCGAAAGAACTGATATTCTTAAATTGATAAAAAAACTTGATTCGATTGCTGACAACGTGGACAGAGCTACTGCTCGACTTATACTATATGAATTAGAGCTTCGTCCGGATATAAAGCAAATCGCAGAGATATTAATCAAAGCTACTTCTGAATTGCAAATAGCTCTTGGAGCAATGAGAGATTTTAAAGATGTAGAGTTAATCAAAGCGAAATGTGCCTCAATCAGGAAACTCGAAACCGAAGGCGATCATATATTCAAAAAAGCAATTTCCGAATTATTCCAGACTGGCGACCCCATTACAATTATCAAGTGGAAAGAAATTTACATAAAATACGAAAAACCT
>CAZIIZ010000137.1:0-432 GCA_964539225.1 uncultured Hyphomicrobiales bacterium
AACGACCAAAATGAAAAAAATAGGAGTTTTCTTGGCTTTATTCACAGTAATATTGCCATAATCGCAATCTTGATAATAATGAATATAGATTGTATCGCCCGCCGTTGCAGCAGTTATGGCAGTAGCAAAACTCGTGTACTGAGCTTTTATTAACGGATTATTGCTTACCGTTAGCACTGAGGCATTCATATTTAATAACGCACATACGAAAAGTGTGAGAATGGAAAGAGTAAACTTTTTCATAGGATGGTCTCCTTAATGGTATATAATAAATTATTGTTTCGAAGGAATTGTAGGACATAGTAATTACTAGAGCTAAGTACCGCTGATTTATCAATTTTATAAGAGGATTTCATAAGATTCTCCTTGACTATTCTTCATCTTTATATAGTATCCTGCATAGAACGCAAATTTATAACTATTTCGCATAAT
>CAZIIZ010000137.1:442-6894 GCA_964539225.1 uncultured Hyphomicrobiales bacterium
ATTATTTGTTTGTCATTTATAAGTAAAATTAGGCAGTTAGTAGATGAATATCGGCGGTATTTATTATCAATCGACTCTGTAGAGACTTTACATGCAACGTTTTAAACGTAATCCCTTCGAGATTAGAAGAATCAAGATGTCCTACGCCTTTAAAATTAGATGAATGCTATATGTCCTGCACCTTCGAGCTGTAAGACATCTAACTTACATTTCTTCTCATTCCTGAAAATAAATTATGATTTAAAAATAAAAAGCAGTATTTTTGTATTCCCGTAGGAGGTGCTGCGTCGATATAGACGTTGCTGAGATTAAACTCTTAGAACCTGACCAAGATAATTCTTGCGTAGGGATTACGGCGAGAACAATTCTCACCATTTATTCCTTTTTATATAAGTTCTACTCAGCCTAAGCAACACTTTTCTTCGGAAAATATAATTTTTATTTATTATTTTTTCGAGGCTAAAATGTTTTCTAAAATTCTAAAATCTGCTATCGCATTAGCGGCATTTGCAACCATAAATGCGTATGCAGAAAATACTAAACTAATTCTGGAGAGCGAAACTAAAGACTCAGTAAAAGTTTACCGCACTCCGAGCGTAACCGTTACTTCTACTCGTGCGAAGGAAGGACAATCTCCTTTGCCATTTAGCGAAATCAGTAAACAAGATATTGATAATCGCTATATCACTTCCGATATTCCGAAATTATTAAGTATCATGCCTTCTGTAATATTTTCATCGCAGAACGGCAATGGTATCGGATATTCAGATATTAAGATGCGTGGCTTCGACCAACGCAGAATAGCAGTAATGGTCAACGGCATCCCTCAGAACGACCCGGAAGACCACGAAGTATATTGGATAGATATGCCCGACCTGGCTTCGTCTGTCGAATCTATACAGGTGCAAAGAGGAGCTGGACTTAGTAACTATGGTTCTCCGTCAATTGGCGGCTCAATCAATCTAAATACGAATAATTTTGCTAATCGCAAAGGTATTAAGTTATCGACAGGTATCGGATTCCAAGAATTCGGTGCTGACGATAAATCGCTCAAAGATAATGTATATAAAAATCTATTTGAATTCTCAAGCGGACTGATGGACAATTGGGCAGTATATGTAAAAGCCTCAAAAATTAGTTCAGATGGCTATCGTGATAGATCTTGGACTACATTGCAAAGTTATTTCCTGTCAGTAGCTCGTTTCGACGAGAATTTCTCCACTCAATTCAATTTCTTCGGAGGTCCGGCTACTGACGGCTTAGCTTATAACGGTATTCCCAAAGCTGATATTTCAAACCTTGCTTTAAGAAGAAAAAACTATGCTTACGGCGGATGGGCTTACGATTCTACCGGCAAGCAAGTCGCATGGTCTGGCGACCGAAGTAAATTTGAGACTGAAGAGTTTAATCAACCTCACTTTGAAATACTTAATGATTGGAAAGTATCTGAGAAACTAACATTGCAGTCTTCCCTATTCTATTACCAAGGCACAGGGTATTTCGACGGCAATTCATCTTGGGCTGATTATGCCTTCAACGATATTGGCAAGGATTCATACACAATAGATGATAATTCAAAATTTAAAAATTCATACACTCGTGCTTGGGTGAAAAACAAACAGGGCGGCTGGATACCAAGATTAATCTATACTACCGATAACAATCAATTTACACTCGGTGGCGAATTCCGAATTCACCGTTCTGACCATTATATGAATCTATTTTTCGCTGAGAATACTCCTGAAAACTCCTACATGTATTATAAACTATATTCCTACGAAGGCAAACGAGACATATTCTCTATATTTGTTAAAGATGAGTATAAATTGAATGAAATGATTAGTCTATTTGCGGATTTGCAATTAACTCACCACTCATTCCGCATTGGCAATGAAAAATTAGGCAATACCTATAAAACATATTTGAATGAAAATGGAGAAACAGTAGGCGGAGCAGAAGATTTATTCGATATACGCTATACGTTCTTTAATCCAAGATTTGGTATCAACTTCGCACCGAGCAAGGAAATGAATTTTTACGCTTTTATCGCTCATACTTCTTGCGAACCTCGTATGAAAAATCTTTACCATGCAAGCGAAACTTATTCCGATGCTGTTCCAAAATTTGAATATCAAATAGAAAAGATTAATGATACGACTTCGATTACTAAATACAATTTCAACTCGCCGAATGCCAAACCAGAAAAAATGTTAGATTTAGAATTTGGCGTAAACTATGCTAAAACTGATTACAAATTGAATGCTAACTTTTACTTTATGGACTATAACGATGAATTCGTTAAAACAGGCAAAAAAGATAAATTTGGCACTACTTTGGACGAAAATGCTTCTCGATCTCGCCATATTGGAGTCGAATTGAGCGGCGATTATTGGCTAATTAATCAAGCTGAACATAAATTAGGCTTATGGGCTAATATGACGTATAGCAAAAATTATTTTATAGATTACGACGTTTACTTTAACGACAACAAGGATAAAATATCGCTGAAAGACAATGAAATTGCGGGTTTCCCAAGTTTTATGAGTAATTTCGGAGTCAATTATATCAACAAAGGACTGTATGCAGGACTAACCGGTAAATATGTAGGCGAATTCTATACTGATAATTACGGCGAATTGCTCCAAACCAATCAAATAATTATTTCTGATATGCAGGCTGATTGGCAAGGCTATTATGCTGATAACGTAGTGGACTCGTACTTAGTTTTTGATTTGGATGCTGCATATACTTTTACTAATGTTGCATTTATGAAAAGCGTCAAGTTCCAAGTGCAAGTCAATAATTTGATGAATAAATTATATGCTTTTAGCGGTGATGGCAAAGAATTCTTTCCAGCAGCCGAACGCAGTATTTTCGTAGGCATCGAATTAGGATTATAATTATCTTTATAAGCTACTATTAACATAAAACAGTCATCTCACGATACGAATAAAGTGAGATGACTGTTCTATTTTAATAAATAATGGTCATTTATTAAAGCATACTATCTCTCGGCAGTAATAATAGATGTGCCGAATTCGGTATCAATGCGTTTAATATTGGTAAACCAGCCTTCTTTTAAAATCATCCATATATCTGATTCGGAGAACACATCGCCCGACTCAGTATTAACCAACAAATTTAATGAATCTAAAGTTGCTGATTCCGGTTCGATTTTATTATCATTCATAATTGTTTCTTGAATGATAATTTTGCCCTTAGGATTCAGAGCATCATAGACTTTACGCATTAATCCGACGTTCTCCCAGAACGAAGAATACAACATCACTTTTGAAATAAAGATAGCATCGTATTTATTGCCAAAACTGTCTTTATTGAAATCGCCAGACATCAGAATAATATCTTTTTCGAAGCCTTCGCGGTTAATATGCTTTATTGCTTCTAAAATCACTGGCGGGAAATCGAAAGCAGTTACTTTCATTGTAGGTTTTGCTTTTTTAAATTCCATCGCATAAATAGCCGAACCGCATCCCAAATCCAATAAAGAATCTACGCCATTCAAATTAATTTTGCTCACAATATCCGGAGCTTTCATCACGGCACGCCAGTAAATTGAATCCACATAAGACTCCACCCATTCACGAGATTTATCGTTAATTTCTTGGAATTCTACAGCTTTGCCGGTTCGAACAGCTTCAGTCAAATGTCCCCATTTTTCCCATTGATGAGTCAAAAACATCATATTGCCGATATACTCAGGGCGTGATTTCACGAGGAATCGACGAGTCCCTTTGGTATTGGAATATTTATTTACGTTTTTGACCAATAATTGCATACTGCACAAAGCATTGAGCAATTTTTCAGTTGCTTTTTCTTCTGTACCGGCTGAAATAGCAATTTCCTTAACAGTCTTTTGGTCATTACCAATAATAGTGAAGAAATCCAATTCGCAAGCAGTTAACAAACATTTGCTCTGTTCAAATGCCGAAGCGATTTGCAAAATGGCATTTACAGAATCATCGCTGACCAATGAGTTGTATTTTTTCATATAATAGCCTTAGTTAATTTTTTAAAGGATCAGAAATCTCCGTAACAATTACGGTTAAATTTTTATCAGTATTCACATCGGATGCGGAAATAGAAATACGAGATTTCACATCGGCAAGCCCATCGTATCCGAAAATTGATTTTATTCTATTTTCGATTAGTTCCTTAGAATTTTTTGATTTATCAGCATCTTTAGCTGAAATTTTTATCTGTAGCTTCGCACCACGACTAAATCTCATTGTTTTTACTATTCTGTCCAATAATTCTTTGCCTTCGACTACTAAATCTGCGGAATTATTTTTGAACGCATTTGCAGAAAACAGTTCTAATCCGTTAGTCATCCGCTTCACGGAATAATTATGTTCGAGTTCTAAATACTTAGCTGAATACTCTAAATGTAATTGCTGAGTCTCGCGTACTACATCATAATTTATAAAGGTTACGTCATAGTCCTCGCCGGAATTAAGCACTTGCTCATAGTGCCCGGTCAAACTATTAGGAATAATTTTAAATTTTTTACCGTCTTTATTTGTAAACATCATTTCGACAATTACAGGCTTATTTGTGAATTCATCCAACACACTGCCTTTAACGATAACCGGCACTCCAGTTTGAGAACAAACCGGAAAAATTACGAAGCAAAACAATACGAACGTCAATAAAGCTTTTATCACCTTAACAATCTCCAATATAATCAATAATATACATTTTATGATAATTTTTATGCAATTTAACTATTTTTCCTTACTATACAAAGCAAAATTTTTTCCATATTTTTGCACAATAATAGAATATATTTGCATTATGTTCGTTAATGATATTGCTTTGTAGTGATTATTGAATACAAAACTATAACTAATAGATTTTATAAACATATTTTATGGAGTTTTCTATATGAAACTAACAAAATTATTCTCTATTCTAACATTGGTTCTTGGCTTGAGCTTTTGCTTAAACTCTTGCGAGGACACCACCACAACTACTGAACCAGTAGTAACAGTTGGCAAATTAGCAGCCCCAACTAACTTAATGGCTACTTCAATTGACAATGAAAGCGTTAGCATTAAGTGGGCAGATACAAATGCTAATTATGTAAAAGCCTACGAAATCCGCTATGATGGGAAATTAGTTGACAATGGTCCAACAACTGGGGCGACTACATTTACTGTAGGCAAGTTAGCTGCTGGCGTACATACCTTCACTGTTTCTGTGCTATCTTCAGACACTACTAAGAAAAAGAATTCAGACGTTGCTACTATTACTTGGGCTCCAGCTTGGAGATTTGCTAATGATGCAAAAATCAAATTCTATTCTTCAGCAAATACAACAAATGGCAGTGGCTTGGTTTTATTTGATGTGGATGAAAATTTCCCATACAATTTGACTGTTAAAGATTTGAACCTTTGGACTTTAGGAATTAATGATAAAGCTACAGATGGATCTATCAAATTTGGTCCTGCTAAATCTTTAGACTATACTAATACTACAGGTAAAGAATTAAAAAATGTAGTGATTTCTAAAACTTACGTTGAAGTTGATAATTTAAGCGATGTTTATGATTCAAAAGCATTAGATACTAAAGAATACTTAGGCTCTGCTGAATCTATTGATTTATCCAAAATTACAACTACCAAAAAAGGTGTTGTATTTGTCGTAAAAGAGACTACAACTGCCGGTACAATTTATGCTAAAATCTTCTTGAAAAAAGGTAATAATGGCTTCTTCGTTGGTACTGACAAATTAACAAGATATATCAATGGTGAAGTATCTTATCAAAAAATGCCTGACGTACCTTACGCAAAATAATTTATTTATATATTTTTATAATTGGAAAAATTAATATGAAAAGAATTCTCTCTATAGTAATGGTTTTAGCATTCATGTTCGGCATAACTGAATTTTCAAATGCAGCTCCAGCAAAAGGCGAAAAACAATTAACGGGTAAAATCGTAGCAGTTGAACAATTAATTGGTTCAGCGAAATTGGAAACATCAAAAGACGATGCAAACAAAACTGCTGATGCGGGTAAACCTTTAGGCTTATTAGTAGGCAAGGGCAAAGCTGCTAAAGTATATGTAGTAATGAATCCAGACGGCACTTTCGGTGGCAAAAAAGTTTCAAAATTTGCTGGCGAAGGCGATGTAAATGTTTCCGGTAAAGTTCAAGCAATTAACGGAGTAAATGTGATTCGCTTTACAAATATCGAAGTTAAAAAATAATTTTTTAGCTTTGATTGGTTAATTTTGAAAGGCGTGATTGATTCAATTACGCCTTTCTTGTTTGGTACTGTCCCATATAGAATCACAAAATAATATTTTCAATACTCGAATCCGTTAATATTTTATTACATTGAATTTAATGAGAACCAATATTAGTAATTCAATCCAATACTCTATATTATGTGTATGAGATTTATTTAATAACCACAATTGAATCATTTACTA
>CAZIIZ010000138.1:0-6892 GCA_964539225.1 uncultured Hyphomicrobiales bacterium
CCACTCGAAGACTCGTTCCGCAGGAATGACACTCCAAAAAGATGTGTATAATGGTTAGATTATTGAGGGTTACCGAAGATTTATATAATGATTAGCACTAAGTAGTATTGACCTATTCGCAAGTAGCTAATGGCAAATATTTAGAATCGGGGAATTCGTTTTTCAATCTTTCGAAATTGCGTTGAGCTAATGACATTTTATTTTGCATACAATAGACTTGTCCCATTCGCACTAAGGTTTGCTGAATAATCTCGTTCGGTACATTTTGCGAGCTTAATATTATTGAGAACAAATCAATAGCTTCATCGAAAGATTTATTCAATACCAAGCATTCCGCCAAATGATATTTAGCATCATAATATACTTCGTCTTTATCATTATACTTTTCCAAGAATGATTTGAAATCATTGCAAGCTGAATTATATTCCGAACGATTATATTTTTCGAGAGCTTTAGTATATATATCGGCATTTGGAGTTTCTCTCTCAGAATTTTTCGAATCAACTTCATTAGTAGGCTCGACTTCATCGCTCAAATAAATATACGTAGTATCGGAGAATCTATCTTTTACTGTGGAGCTAGAATTCTGTACAAATTTAGAAGGCTTAGTTTTTGAATTTTTGGCGATTTTAGAGCTAGTTTTTTTGCTGTTTTCGTTGTCCTTATTGGTCGAGGTTCGAGTGCGTACAGATGCACACGAAATTAATACTATTCCCATCAGCATTATCGGCAATATGTTTCTTACTATCTTTATCATTATTTCGTAAACTTATTTAATAATACAACACAATAGAAGTATCGACACCTGCATCAATTTGTTTAATACTATTGTTCAATAATTTGAATTATTATCGGATTTAGTGCCGAAGCCTTGGGCAATTTGCCGAATGCTTCCGCATACTTCACCGAGAATTTTGAAATCAACGTCGTTAGTTATCCGATACGGAGAGTATTTAGGATTTTCGGACACTAAATAAATTGATTCGCTATCGTACTTAATTCTTTTGACGTACACGTTGCCATTTACTTTTGCAATAATTATTGAATTATTGGCTACTTGTGCCGTCTGCCTATAAATTAGCACATCAGTTTCGTCTATGCTTGCTCCAATCATTGAATCACCGCTAACGGTAGCGAAATACAATTCACTATCGCCCGTACCCATCAAATGTCCCAATGGATAGCCGCTAATATCTCGTTTGGAATTGAGATAATCGTCCGGCGAAGTAACTGCACGAAGATATTTTTCAATATCTGATTTGCTCATCAGAGAAATCGGCTCGATATTCGTAATTCTAGTCTGCGAATCGTAATACTCATATCGAGATGCAATGTTTATCAAAGCGTCGTCCGATGCTCTATCGTATATTGCGGCTCGATTATCAGCAATTAATTCTAACAGCTTTGAGTCCGATTGTGAAATTCCGAATGATGTATTCGCCGAACGAAATACAATAGACTTTACGAATTGATATATTTCGTAGTCATTCATTCCGGATAAACGCAACGCAGCTGACATCGCAAATCAATTTATTACTTATTCAAATCTGCTTTTATCATCGCTGCTATGTCGCCTGCAGCCGCTCGGACAGCATCTTTAATCTGCTCAGTTAAATCTAAGCTCGCATTGGCTCTACTTTCTTGATGCTTAATATCCTTTACCATTACTTTGCCGAATTCGCTAAGTGGTTTATGATTATATGGAGAGCCTTCGCCAGTTAAGATCCAATTCACATTGAATCCTAATTTGTATATTTCTACCAACACACGATTCGGGACGCTGGCTATACCGCGTTCGTAATTGCCGATATTAAATTTATTTTCGCCAAGTAGATCTGCAAACGTAGCAGCGTTAACCTTCTTATCAGAATAATACTTAGTGCGAATATTCTGAATTCTTTTGCCTATTTCTGACTGTAAATCTGACATATTTATCTCATTATTACAATTAATTAAGTAAAAATTACTTGTGCAAATAGTATCAAATACTTATATTGCGTATATATTACCAACACAAAGTAATATGTAATTGCGAAATTAATAAATATTTTTGTTAAATACAAGAAAAAAAAAGGAATTGGCTATGAAAAATGCAGAAATTAATCAATTCGCCGGAACATTTAACCAAATTTCTATTCCAAATCACTTGGAAAATTGCCGAAAAGACAAAAAAGGCAAATCGCAAGCTATAAGTGCAATTTTCAATGATCTATGCAAGGCATTGAAACAACAGAAAAACTCACCGAAAGATTTAATCGAAGATATTCATTATTTGGTGAACGACTATTTGGAGAATTGAATTCAAGAACAAATATTTATATAGGCGGGAATTACTATGAAAGACCAATACGATGAAATCGAATTCGACGACTTAACGAGCGATTTGATGATAGTCGCAGAATACTGCGGCTTAGACGCTGTTCGCCAAATGTTACGAGAATTACCGGGAATGAGTTTCTATATACCTCGCATTTCCAGATTAGATAAATTCATTTCGAGATTTATTAAGCAAAATAAAGACAAAACTCGCAAAGAAATTGCCAAACACCTGCGAGTAACCGAGCAATTTCTCAAAAAGTATTGTTGATGTTGCAATCCGCATGGTCTGAACTGTGATTCTTGGGATTTATGTGATTAACGATGATTAAGAGAAGAATTATTCAAATCTTAATCATCAATAATACAAATCATAAAAATTATAAAAAAACCACAGTTCAGACTAATTTGTTTTTATTATGCTAATAATCATGTAATTCGTGCGGATGACGATATCTGAAAACCTTACACCACACTTCTATAATTTAGCGGATGAAGGCAAATGCTTGAACACCATAAAATTCCCAATAGTAGCATCTAGAACGTATAAACTATCTATGGTATGCTTGATTTGCGGAATTAGCATAATGCTTTCATAAGTGGATAATGGATTGCCATTGATATATGGATGGCGGTCGTTGGTTTGAGCAACTAAATATTTAGCTTGATACAATTCTTCTTTAAAGTCATTAATATGTTTAGCACTTGCTTGCGGAAATACATAATATGAGCTTTGGCAGAATTTTGATAAATGATTTGTATGGAATAAATAATTCATCAAACCGCCTCCGGTCGAAGCATTAATTACTTTGTCGGTTGCTTGAATTCGATGGTTAATATATTCTGCTATTTGCTTATACTGCACTCTGAGTACTGATTCGCTCTCAGGGCGATTGAATTTATTATCATATTCCGCTGGATTTGAATAATATAATATTGGAAATTGAATTACCTGAGTCCAGCGAGGAATGGGCGAAAGCGGAATTAGGAATAAACCCAAGACAACGATTGCGAACTTAGCGAATCTGTCTTTTAGCAAATAATTTGTTCTTATATAATCAATTATGGAGAATGCTCCCATTGCCCAAAATATTGCTATTGCGGAATTCATCCTTGATAAGTGATAACCGAACATTTTGCGTTCGATAAAACAAGTAAATAATAATGCAAATATTATTAAAAAAGAAATTCTAAGTGTCGCTCCAATAGTATTAGAAATTTTGGCATTCCTAAACATATAAGCTACTCCAGTAATAAATAATGCAAACATTAATAGAGATTGATTATCGCCAAGATAAATGCTAAAATTAGTAAGGATAAATTTTAGAGTATTTGAATTGATTGGTGGCTGTTTGGCGTAAAAGGAAAAATAGTGGCTCATCTCGTTGAAACCCCGAAGTATTTCAGGATTAAAATATGGCAATAAGCCTATGCCAAATGCAAGAACAAACCCAAAAGTAGCGATAGAATATTTCTTCATTATGGATTTAAAGGGTAATCGTGCAAATACGACATCGTCTAAAAGAATTGCAGCAAGGACAATCCCAAGAGTATATTTCATCCCGGTGAATAAACCTATAAGGAATGCTAGAGGGAAGTATAGCCAATATTTTTCTCTATGAAACGCTTGAGCATAAATAAGCGAAATCACACAAACAGAAAATATGCTCTCTATCTGAGTAGTATTGTTAATATTTAATGTTACGTATGCTATAGAGTAAAGTAAGCCAGACAAAAATGCAGGCAATTTATTATTAGTAGCTTTTAGAATTGTAATATACAGAAGCGAAATAGTAATAGTTTGAATAATAAAATCAAACAGTCTAACGCCATACTCACCCATTCCAAATACTTTAGTCATAGCTTGAAATAAATAAAATAGTACTGGAGGTTTGATATCGACTAAGTCCTTGTACGGTAATCCGCCAAAATTCATAACTTTCACAGAAGACATAAATAAAGCCAAGTCGCCTGAAAGTGGAAAATAAAGCAATGGTAATAAAACAATCCAACATAAAACTAAATAAATACTGAAATTTTTGAAATCAATTTTCGGCATTTGCTAACTCCCTATTTTGACGCAATATTTCGAATAATACTACTCCTGCGGAGACTGAGGCATTTAGTGAATTAATCTGACCAATCATCGGTATCTTTACTAAAAAATCGCAATGCTTAACTACAGACGGACGCATACCTTTGCCTTCTGAACCTATAACTAAAGCCACAGGACAATTATAAATTGGGTCAGTATAATTCTTATCACCTTCGCCGTCGGTACCGACTATCCAAAATCCTACTTCTTTTAATTTCTCGATGGCGGATACTAAATTACCGACTTTAACGACGGGAATATGTTCTAATGCTCCGGCCGAAGCTTTTATCGCTGCTGGCGATAGAGGAGCTGAATTACGTTCTGTCATAATTAATCCAATTGCTCCAGCACATTCAGCCGAGCGAGCAATAGCTCCGAGATTATGCGGATCTGTAATTTCGTCCAATAATATTACGATTGGATTCTTGTATTCCTCGAAATCCTGAGCCAAGAACATGTCTAATTCCAAGACTTCAAATGGTCGAAGTAATGCAATTGCTCCTTGAGATTTCTGAATATTTCCTTCGTTTTTGTTTTCAGGACCGAAAATATCCCTTTCTAATCTTGCAAACTTACCTTTGTCGTACGTAACGCAAGCTACGCCATTATCTTTCGCTAATTTGAATATTTTACTAACTGAAGAACCTTGATTGCCGAAGGCTAGCATGATTTTCTCAATAGATTTGCCTGATTGCAATGCTTCTATTATGGCATTTCTGCCGTATATATAATTCGTGTCCAAATTTATTCCTTATTCTTTACTTAAATTTTCAATATCTATAATATTTAATCCGGTTTTATCGGCAATTATTGAATTATCTATAAGACCGATTAGCGATTTAGCTATTTCTATAGCTTTTTCGCTTGCTCCTAATTCTTTACCTTGTTCTAATCCTTTCTGTATTCCCTGTTCATTACCCTCAATACCTGATTTTATACCTTTTTCAAATCCTATATCTAAGCCAATTTCGATTCCGAGTTCTATACCGAATTCCCTTCCATCTTCTCTAGCACCTTCTAATACATTACGCAAGACTCTTCAGAACCGAATAATTTTTTAAATGCAAAATCTACTCTTGGACTTATTCTTGACATTCGCAACTTCTGAGTTTTAATAATAAGCTACAACGGCACCAAATAACTGGGGCATCGTTAATTCATATAATATTTTCCCTGTTGTCTGTTTCGCTGCGAATGCAGTTTTATTCGCACGTATAACAATTAATTCCTCTCTGGGGAAATTATAAGCGATACCGGCGTATGCTTCTTTTTTTACAAGAGTTAATTGATTAGCTGTTTTCGCGTTATACATAAACAAACCATAAGTAGTGCTGATAAATGAATAGTCTTTATTTGTAACTACTAAACCATTCGGTGTAATGTCTTTCCCAGCTATTAGTGTCGTTTTAATTTCGGTAGTCGAAATGAATTGTTTTGTATCTGGATTGAAAATTTGTAAATATGCAGAGGATTTAGATGTACTCAGACTATCGTCTTTGCCATTTCCAGAGCATACTAAACTAATTAGCCCAGAAGTCGCCAAGGTTGAAGAAATGTAGGTAGGTATTTCTTTCGTTGCTATCTCGGCAGTTTTGCTATAGCTGCGAGTATCAATTAGGCTAATTGTATTGGATAGCGAATTTGATACTACTATAGTATTCTTAGAGTAAGCGATTCCGGTCGGGGAATTTCCCACTTCTATGGTTTTAGCAATCTTATAAAACTTAGTGTCGATTAGCGAAACCTTATTTGTGTTTTTATGGGCTACATAAGCATCGGTAGCATTCGCAAAGGCAATTGCCGTTGGTTCAGATTTGTCCTGCGAGAAATCATAAGTCGCTACTGATTCATAGGTACGCCTATCGATAACTAAAATTTTATATTCTTTTGGAATTAATATGTAGATATTCGAACCATAAGCAACCACTTGACCAATTTCAGAGTTAATTAACGAGTCTGAAATAATATTAGTCTTTATAATTGAACCACTTGGCTGTTCAATGTAGGAAATAATATTTTGTTTATCACCGACCGCAACCAGCATATTCCAAGTTTTTGAAGAATTATCAATTAAAGGGTTGTCTTGTTTACAGGATATCAGAAACATACTAACAGTGCAAGCAAATAACAAATACTTTTTCATAGTAGTACCAAAATAATTATTAAATATTCTTTATTAATTCGCTTATTAATGCTGTCAATTTAGGCTCTGTAACAGCCGCAGCGTTAAGTATTTCATGCAATTCTACAGGTTTTAAGGCATCGGGGTAACATTCATCTGTGATAATAGAAATCCCAAAAACTTCTATTCCGCAGTGTTTGGCGGCGATACATTCCGGTATAGTTGACATACCAATTACATCAGCACCAATAGTGCGAAGCATTCTATATTCAGCACGAGTTTCTAAGCATGGTCCGCTCATTGCGGCATAAACACCTTTGTAGGTTTTAATTGAAAGTTTTAAGGCTGCATTTTCGGCA
>CAZIIZ010000139.1:0-6864 GCA_964539225.1 uncultured Hyphomicrobiales bacterium
GCAAACCGGACTGACGAATAATCGACAGCAAAGTTCCCTTTTTGATTTCATTATGGAGTGGAACAGGAATAGTAATGGTTGAATTGTCAATTATCTTTTGAAGTATAGCATGGCTACCCTTGATTCGAATTTCAATAAATCCGAATTTCGCAAGGAATTTCACCAATTCTTTGCCAGAGAATACTAAATAATTAGGCAACTTCTACCTCGAAAGGAGTAATAAAATATTCCTTTCGTGATCGTTTAATTACCTCGGTTTGCGAGGCACACTCAAAGAACAATTGAACCGCTTCGATTAGGTTAGATTTGGCTTCATCGTAGGTATCGCCTTGGCTCGCAATATCTAATTCAGGACAAAGCGAAGTATAAACATCGTCATCTTTTTCAATTATTGCTGTATAGGTAGAGTTCATTCTCGTTTTACCTTATAATTATCAAAATTGATTGTATAGATTACAAACGTTTGAATGTCATATTATTGTATTTGCTCAGTTTCTAAATCTAAATATTCCGTTCCGCAGCCTAAGATTTGGGGTTGTTGAAAATTTACGGATGGAATTGGTTTGATTTTTTACTAACGTTCAACTGCTACGCAGTAGTTATTAATCTTTACAGCGTAGCTGTTAAACGTTAGTAACTTGATAGTCCAAGAATCTGCCTGCGGCATCATCATACTTCCGCACGCCGAAGTCTCCGAGACCGCTCTCTGCGTCATTTTCTTTGCCGATGAAGCCGAGGCGGTCTGTATGACAGTACACCGACACAGACACTTGTCGGGTTAATAGTTTCATCTATAGGACTTGAACCATTTTTCATAATCGGAGTGAATTGCGAAACAATGAAGAATAATTATTCTTTCATCCACTATATTATAAATCAATCTTGATTGTTTCCCTACATTTATCACGTGCGATGGAATTCCATATTTCAGATGGCGTTGGATAGGATTGTCGATAATTTTCTCAATTGCACTTTTAAACTTGATTGGCAATGGCTTATCCAAATCTAAAAATTCTTTTTTGGCAATTTCCGTAAATTCGATTTTCATTATAACCCCACAAGAGCGAATACGTCATCGGCAGCTGTAAGTTGAGTTTTGGAGTTGAGTATTTCCGCAGTTTCTGCTTCCACGGCTTTATTGACTAAATATTCTTCCTCAAAATTCAATTGTTGCGAAAACGCAAGCAACGATTGACGCACTACTTCTTCGGGATTATTCGCAATTCCGAATCGTATAAGTTTATCAATTATATCGGTGTAAGGTCTTTGAATTTCTAATAACATATAACATTCCTTTATTTGAGTTACGTATCAACTTACACGATCTATATAGCAAAATATTTTGTTAACAACGCTCCGCTCCTTTCATCAAATCCCCCAAATCCAAATAATCCGCCCCGCAGCCTAAGATTTGGGGTTGTTGAAAATTTACGGATGGAATTGGTTTGATTTTTTACTAACGTTCAACTGCTACGCAGTAGTTATTAATCTTTACAGCGTAGCTGTTAAACGTTAGTAACTTGATAGTCCAAGAATCTGCCTGCGGCATCATCATACTTCCGCACGCCGAAGTCTCCGAGACCGCTCTCTGCGTCATTTTCTTTGTCGATGAAACTAAATCATATTTTTTTTGAATCTAAATATACAGTTTCAGGAGCTATATCGTGATTATTTGGCCAACTCGGCACACCATTGATAATCGAAACTTTGCAAAAATAATTCCAATCAAGTAATTGCTTGAAATAATTTGATTGACAATACTGAACAATATCAAGGGATCGAATCTCGCCATTATCATATATTAATTCTAAGGTATTCGGCTTTCTCGGATTTACTTTTAATAACTCAGGGTACATAATGTCTCTCTATTTTAATGGTTCAATTCTGAATAATTCATCTCCGGCGATAGCCAATGTCCAATTAGCCATCAATTCATCACGGTGAATCTCTATCCAAGCTTGCACTAAACGAGCTTTATTATTTGGAATTTCACCGACTATGATTTCTCCGGTTTCGATTGCAAATACGCACTTGTATTCCTGATAAGTTGCATGAATATGTGGCACTTTATGTTCTTTGTTATCATAAAAATATAGATAAACGATTACCCCATAAAACATTGAAATAGACGGCATATTTTCAACTTTCAATTATTATTAATTATTTGCATAGAAACGATATTAATCAAATATTATTATCCTACTCAGGAAACTGCCCTCATCATACTTCCGCACGCCGAAGTCTCCGAGTCCGCTTTCTATGTCATTTTCTTTACCGATGAAGGAAAGGCAGTTGCCACCTTCAGCGGAGGCTTTCCCGAAGTCGAATAGTCTTTCGAGAATATTGACGGAACAAGGGCATACATCAGAATATCAACTCAGAATTAAAAATATTTAGACTAATAAACTGTGAATAATTAACGAAATCCTTGTCAAGAGTAAATATTGGGATATTGTAATAAATCGAAGTAGCACAAATTAAAAAGTCAATATGAGAGCCTTGTACTCCATTTCGTCGGCAAATATTGAGACATTCCGCTGCTTTAATATGGATATTCGTATCGACAGTAAGGTCTTGAAACGTAGCTAAAGATTTAGATAGCCGATTAAACAAATCTTGGGATGGGATACCGGATAGAATTTCCTGACGAATTGCTCCAATGATACGAACAGAATTTGAATTAATTAACTCATTTAGAATACTAATAGTATGTTGCTCGTATTCATTCCAGACTTTTTTTCTTAAAGCCAAAGACCAAACCGAAGTATCAACTAAGACATTCATTGCGTTGCCGAGATGTTTTGTAATCGTAATCATCTAAATAATTAACGTTCCCAAAAAAATCCTGAATATTTTCAGATTTTTGCTTAACGGCATTCGTCAGAACTGTATTCACAATTTTATTTAAATCCTCAGAATTAAATAAAACGTAGAGCTGGTTCGCTAAGTTATCGTTTATATTAATATTAACTACCATCGTATCTTCCTTTTTCTAATTATTTCAAGATAAAGTACGAATTTAAGAACAAAATATTTTATTATAGTTGTCGAAAGGCATATAGTCGTACATTCCGGTTATTTGTTGATTGGATTTCATTCTAAATTATTTATCAGCGACAGTAAATCTTTGATTTCTTTGTCGGTGATATTATCTAACTCTGATTTATCGTAAATCGATAATAAATATATAGTTCCGTTGCTTAGGTAAACGTGAGTAATTACTCTGGCTCCTGCCGATTTACCTTTATTTTTGGAATTAATTTTCAAACGTATCTTGAAGCAATTATTTCCTAACGGAGTGCCAATAGTTGGATTTGAGTCAAGTTGCTCTAACAACTTATTGAAATCTGATTTCAATGATGGATATTTTTTGAAAAGCCTTTTAAATTGCTTTTCAAAAATGCCAATGGCTACAATTCTATAACTCATTTAAAAGATATTGAATTGGTTTGCCGGATAATTTGCCGGATTTTATCTCGTTGACTTCTTGGACTGCAGTTGCTAAATCACTCATAAACTCGTATTTAGCTTGCGAAATCTGCTTTGTCTTTACAAATTTCAGATTATTCAACAGCTCCAAAACAAAATCTGCTTTATGGTCTTGTATATCTACTAATAATTGCATTTACCACTCTCCGATATTGAATTCCTAAACTCTTAGTTTTAAACGAAGCTAACCTGTTTTTATTTTCTATTCCAATTATTACAAAAATCAAATCCAAATAATCCGCCCTACAGCCTAAGATTAGTTAGGGCTGTGGGAGATTACATTTTACAATAATAAAATTCAATAGAAACACACTTGAGTTGATATTAATCTAATTCTTCATAAAATCTAAGCCATAATAACCGAATCAATTTACTTTGTTATTTATTGAATATTATCACTATCATCAAAAGCCAGGACATTTGCTTTTAAAAGCGACATAATCATCAAATACAAACCGTGGAATTACTGCTGCAAACTTCATAAAAAAATCCATATTTAGCCTGTGTTTATTTTGTTTAAAATAGACGGTCTCTTCATTAATATCAACTCCAATTGTGTCAATAATATTATTAGTCTTTAGCAGTAATAACAAATCAAAAGCACAAGATTCATATTCTACAGAGTTTGATACTAATTCCCAATTTGAAAAATATTGCTCATAATTGGGATTGATATTTGGAGAATATGAGGAAGTTTTTATAGTATCATTTGAATCATTAAATAAATGCTTCTCTTTACTAAAAATTGAGGAATAAGGAGAATGATAGTAACAAAAACATTGAGCTTCTGTTACTAATGTTTTTTCCTCTGCATTAACATTTATTGTTAATAAAACAAAAAATATTCTTATTATCCATTTATTCTTCATACCTTTTCCTCCCTTCCATAAAATAGCTATCTGCAATTGGAATATATCTAATTATTATTTCTAATAAAGAATTCGATGTATTATAGTATTGATTATTAATCTTAACAATATTTATATCAGTATATAATGAAATTGTATCTTGACAATTATCATAACTTAATATTGCGACTGCTATAATTACACTGTTATTTTTTTTGACTTCAATTTTGGATAAATTTTTCAAACTTCTACGAAATCTATTAAGTAGATAGTCATTTCTCAAGTATGTTATTGAATTTTTTCTCGTGATAAAAATACTCGCAGAATCTTGATAATTATCAATCATTGATTGTAATGAGAATATCTTTAGTTCATTCTCAAATTTTTGGCTGTAAGCATTTATCGGTAGAATTACCACTAATAATAATACTAAAATAAATACTCTATCTCTTAGTTGGATTAAGCACACGTTTCCATCCTGCTTTATGATTGTTTCTAGTAGAATTTCCTTCATTCGAATCTTTACAGGCTTTGTTTTCTATATTTTCAACAACTCTTTTTTCCTCAATAGTATCATATTAATTTTTACATCATGTTCATCAACGAGATAAGCGAGGCGGTCGCCACCTTCTGTAGCGGCTTTCCCGAAGTCTGAATATGTTTTAGGGTTCACTACGCTTCAGTCAGTATTTAAAGAAAATTTTACAGACCCCAAACGGTTGCAAATATTGTATTCCGTATTCCACTATCCATTTCTTGCTCCATAGCTCATCAATGGAGTGCCGCCGCCACCATATACATTGTATTCCACCGGATAAATCTATTCAATTGATTTAGTTTGTTCATTTGTATAGATATTCAGATAATTTATTGCAAGTTCTTCTTTGCTTCGCGTTTCATGAACACGAACCCATTTTTGGTATAAAGTATTTTAAGGTCGGTGCTGTCAGTATATTCTTTATCCTTGTTGATTTTGCAAACAAAGTAAGCATCCTTTTTAATATTGCCCTTCATCAAGAATTTCTCGAAGTCGCCTTCTTCCAAATTCATATAAGCTGAAGAGTTCTCGTACTTACGCTGATTGTAAAAGTACGGGGCATAGCTTTTAAATCCCAATGCCTCGACGTAGCAGTCCTTATTCTGAAGCTGTTGGTAGAATGCAATAGGAGCACCCTGAGTGAACGGCTCAATTTTCGGAGCAAGCAAAGGCAAAATTAAAAATATTGAAAACGCAACCGAACCGTACAGGAACATAACTCCCTTTAGCAATTGTTGCTTGATAAAGAAATAAATCGAGACTATCATCCCGACGAGTAACACAATACCTGCCGAAAGCTCAAATCCAGAAAACTGCACATGAGTTTGAAGCAATCCGTGAGTAAATACGTCAGTAATTTTGTCTAAGAACTTGTCAATATTCATCAGTAGCACAGGCACGGCAATTAGCAAAGCTGCCCAAAGGAATCCGAAAATGCCTAAAAGCCAATTGGTGGATTTCTTCCAGACTTTATCGCCGGACAGAATCCTATGGATAGAATACGCAGCTAAAAACGTGATTGGAAAATATGCTAGAGAAGAGTAATGAACTATCTTGGTCTCGACCACAGAGAAAATTATCACCACCACGCTTAACAAAATAATGTTCCAAATTTTAAAATTATTCTGACGGTGATTGTCTATCTTTTCCGAAATGAATCCACGCAGCATAATAATCGAACTTGGGAAGCATCCGATTAATAATATCATTAGATGATAATATATAGGACCGCCATGCCCTGCGTCTCGAGTAGTCAGAAGGCGAATCTGATACATCAGGAAGTCGTCCACCACGTTAGCACCACTAAATGCTAATATCACGGTGTACCACGCCATAGACGGTATCATAGCGATGGCAGTATAAATCAGGAACTCCCTCCACGGAAGTGCCACCTGCTTACGCTTGATTATGTGGAAGACGAACCAAGACACAGTAGGCAATAAATATCCAACCGGTCCCTTGGTCAGAACTGCACACATAACTGCCAGACCGGCAAATATTATATTCTTGTACTTGCTCTTGAGTGCATCGGGCTTGATGAACTGCCGGTCGAAGTACATTTCGCTAATATAATACACACCGAGGAACATAAAAAGGTTAAAGGTTGGATCGATAATTCCGGACTTAAAGTAGAAATGCGGCAAGAATGAGCCGCAATATGCGACCGCCCATATCAATCCAAAGCGTTCATCGAACAGCTTTTTCCCGATGTTAAACAAGACCAGCAAGGTGATAATCCCGATTATAGCATTCGGCAACCGAGCAGCGAATTCCGACACTCCAAATAGTTTCATAGATACTACTTGCATCCAGATAAAAACCGGAGGCTTTTCGTGGAATGGATGATAATCAATTCGCACGGTCATATAGTCGCCGGTTTGAATCATTTCTCGTGCTGCTTCGGCAAAGTTTATTTCGTCCCAATCGAACAGATGAACTCCGCCGAGATTAGGCAGAAATAGGATTATCCCGAATATTAATACAACTAAT
>CAZIIZ010000140.1:0-6830 GCA_964539225.1 uncultured Hyphomicrobiales bacterium
CCAATCATTTTGAAAGTCTGTGTAATTATTTCCTTAATCAGGTTATCAAACTCAGTTTTAAAAACTCTTGTTATCATTGTGATTCTTGTCCAATTAATATGATACACAATTCATTTTTTTACGCAACTACTTTTGCTTCAGTAACCCATTCTTTATTAGCCCAATATATCAATGGTTTTACGAATGTTTTATCTCAGTTTCGCATGTTCTTTAAATAAAGCAGTTATGCGGCATTTGTAAATTCACAGAAACAACTCACTCTTTTTCAGTACTTTCTGTTGTACAAATCTAAGCATAATATTTGGGATATGCAAATTTAGAACCTTATTCTTTTACTCAACCTTAGTAGAAATTGAGCCCAGCCACCACCCAAACCCTATTACCTTATTCCGACATTAAATAAGCTAATAAGCTTAGAGTAAAAAAAACGTAAATATCTTCTACTAAGGTTTTAAATCTAAGAATAATATTCGAAATCTAAAAACACTAAGATGTTCTATATCTCGGAAGGTGGAACCCATCTACTAAAAGAACCTCGGAGAGGTCAAATGTTTATAGAAAATTGGAAATTAAAAACCACGTAGTGGTTTACTGTTTGTAGTATTGAATTGTTTATTAAAAAAAAAGCTCCGTAGGATAGTTCTAATAATATCGGTCGCATCTACGATGCTCTGTTATCTTTGGACTGAATATTTCTACAAACAGTGTGCGACTACGTCGCAGAAGATAATTTAGATTCTTAAAATCATCTTAATCACAATAATCATATAAATCACAGTCCAGACAATTAGATTTGCCTACACTGAATCCGAAGGCTTTCAGATTCTAGCATGCACTCGAAGACTCGTTTCGCAGAAATCACAAGAAAAGGATTTAGATTTCTGTATCGTCTCAAAGATATGCTGAACAAGCATGAGCAATACAAGCTTTCGGTTTTTGCAAGGTTGCGAATTCAGTATTATATGATTCTACCGAACAGCTTATCCAATTGATATAAACTTAATTCGATTACAATCGGTCTGCCGTGCGGACAGCAATAGGGCATATCGCATTGGAGTAAGTCCTGGAAGAGTTTCATGGTTTCGGGTTTGCTTAATCTTTTCCCTGTTTTGATTGCTGCCTTGCAGGCAAAGGAAGCTGCTAAATAGTCTCGCTTATCCGTCGTACGAAGGCGTTGCTCTTCGATGTATTGTTCGATTATCTCGTTTAGCGAAATTGACTCGTGGTTGTATGCGTCGTCTAAAGGGATGCTATGCACGACGGCACAGTTTTCTTGCAGCTCGAATTCGTAACCCAAAGCATTTAATTCCTCGGTGAGTTCTTGCACCACGGAGACTTCATTGCGACTTAGATTCACTACTTGCGGGAATAGCAATTGCTGTGAAGTAGTGAATAGTTTATTCATCTTTTTCAGAGATTTCTCGTAAAGCACTCGCTCGTGGGCTGCATGCTGATCGGCGAGTAATACTCCGGTCGGGATTTCAAATATTAAATACTTATTATGAATTTGGAAATAATTGAAAGTTAGTTCGTCGCTGACGAATCGCTTCAGAAGCTCCATATCTTTATTAATTTCAAATTTTGAAGTATCTTCGGGCTGAATCATGTCGAAAGCGGAAAGAGCTGATGGACTTTCATTGCTGAAGTTGTTTTGTTCGTGCTTGAAGATGTTCACGTCGAAGTTCAGCGGAGGCTTCACGTATTGTCCGGCATTTATATAATTCGAACTTCCGCTCGATGGATAATTCGGATTATTGCTCGGATACGAACCCGCATTACGCTGATAATTGGAATTCATAAAATCATTATCGTTGTGAGGCTGTTGATTAACGATTTCTCCGGTGGCTTTATTCACCAATAGTATATCGCGATTCGATTCTTCATTTTCGACCACTACTCGCTCGAATGGCGATAGGGAAGTGATGTTCTGCAATGCAGTATCCTGCACGATATTATTCTCTGCTAATGCCCGTACTACCGCACGATTGATTATATTATAATCAATCGCTCGTCGTCGAACTTCACTTCGTGTTTCTGCGGATGCACATTTACGTCGAACTTGTGCGGATCTAATTGTATATTCAGAACGAAAAACGGATGTTTGCTTTTCTCTAACAGATGTTCATAAGCTGAAAATACGGCGAAGCTGATCGACTTGCTCTGAATGCTTCTGTCGTTCAGGAATAGGTATTGGTTCGCTTTGGTTTGTTTAGCGATAGACGGCAAGCCGATATATCCATAAATTCTAATGCCGTCGCTGGAATGCTCGACCGGGATTACCGATCCGGCATTAGCCTGACCAATTACTTGCGCTATCCGGTTATGCAGATTAGTAGGTTTAGCATCGAATATCATAGTGTCTTCATCGTAAAATATGAAGCGGATGTCCGGCTTGGATAGTGCGAATTTAATCATTGTGTCCGAGATATAACGAAATTCCGTCAGGTTCGTCCGCAAGAACTTCTTTCGGACGGGAATATTATAGAATAAATTCCGTACAAATATCTGAGTGCCTTTGTCCACGGCGAATGGCTCAATAATTTCCAGTTTCATCGGTTCGGCGGTCAGCTTCCAACCATGCTCGTCGCCATCTCTCATCGTTCTTATCTCTATGTTCGCCACTGATGCAATTGAGGCTAAAGCCTCACCACGGAATCCGAAGGAACGAATAGCCTCTAAGTCGGCAGTATTGTAAACCTTGCTTGTTGCGTGCCGTTTGCATGCCAATCCGAGGTCCTGCCGAGTCATCCCGACTCCGTCGTCCACGATATGTATTAACTGTTTGCCGGCATCCTTAACCACCACCATGATTGTGCGAGCCTGTGCGTCGAATGAGTTCTCGACTAATTCTTTTATCACTGATTCTGGACGCTGGACTACTTCTCCGGCTGCGATTTGATTCGCTATGAATTCCGGTAATATTTGTATAGGTTTTATTTCGTTCATTGCTTATTCTAAGTTTATATAATCGTACCGATTAAACGTAATTATTGCTTATATATTTTCTATTATTGGTTGTTAAAAGTATTCAGGGCTGTCCTTAATCTAAGAACAGCCCTGAAATGAAAACTGGATCTCATTATCTAATGCAATTATTTTACAAATTGTTTAGCATAATATTTAGGAGACAAAGGTTCGCCAGTAGCTCTCTTTATCATTTCGTCCCATTTGTATTTAGCTCCGACTGAGAATACATTATCAATCAAGTATTTTCCTACTTCTGTCTTGCCAGCAAAACTGATTTGCTGAGTGCCGTCAGTGCCTAATAATTTGGCGATAGAGAAATACAATTGAGAGGCTAATAGCTCGCCCAAGTGATAATTGTGATAATAGCAAGGGCTGGTTGCAATGTGAATCTTAGTAGCCCAATCCGGCATGTTACGACCTTCAGGCTTTTTAATCATCTGATATTTCTCTACTAAGTCCCACCATAGTTTATTCAAGTCTTGATCAGGATTAGCGTATAGAGCTTTTTCGAATCTATACATTACTTGCGACCAACGGCTGAATACTAACTGCTGTAAAGTAAGAGTGTTTTTCACTTCTTCAGATACTTTCGCTACTTCAGCAGCAGGAACTTTGATTACGTCCTGAAGCCATTGCGGATTAGAAGAGAATCTTCCGAAAAGCATAGCAATTGCTTCGGTGGTGAAAGTATGAGCCGGAGTTTTTAAATTCCAAGGTAAGTCTTTAGCATAATGTTTTTCGTATAAACCGTGTCCAGATTCGTGAAGCATAGTACCCATCCAGCTTGCGTTGTTTTTTACATTGCAAAGCATTCTGATGTCTAAGGCTTCGCGGTCCACATTGATGCAATAAGCGTGTTGGTTTTTGCCTGGTTTTTCATATAGATCGCTTTTCGCTACTATGTCTTCGATAGGAAGCCCGATGCTTGCATAATAGTCTGCAGTAGCTTTTACTACATCAACATTTTTGAAGTATTTGTCTAAGTCCACATTGTAAATGGCTGGAGCTTCTTGGAAGAATCTGTTTTGGTAGTTCCATGGCATTAATTCAGTAGTTTTGATTCCAGCTTTTTTAGCTAAGATTTCATCCATTTTCGCTTTTTCTTTAGCGAAAGCAGGAGCTGTTAATTTATCTAATTCGTCGAATAGAGTTTCGATTGCTTTTGGATCTTCTTCGCTTAGAGTCAAGCTCATAGTGTGATAGTTTTCATATCCTAAAGATTTAGCTACTTCGTTGCGTTTTTTCACTAAAGCGATTATGTCTTTAGCTACTAATGGACCGATTTGTTTTTGAGCAGTCCAAACGGCTTTCAATTCTTCGTTGTTTGAAGATTTTTGTAGAATATCTTCTACATCATTGTCAGAAATCTTTTTGCCTTTGAATTCAGTACGATAGCCAGAATATTTTTCTTCGATGGCAGTACCCATCTTAGTCAAATCGTTAAGCATATTTGTGTCGATTTGCTTTGGAGCAAATTCGTTATACATAAGCTCGATTTGTCTTTTCATCATTACATCAGCGATTTCAGGCGAATTCTTGAATGCTTTTAGAGTGTCAAATCTTGCTTTATTCGACAAAAATTCGTTTGCTTTCATTTCGCAAGCAGCACTTTTGTCCCAATTAGCTTTAGTGTTTTCTACAGAAGCTTTGAAGTAAGCATCGGCACCATCGCGATAAGCTACACTCATTACTCCTACGTAATTTGAATAGAATTTCTGGAATTCTTTCACAACTTCCCCTTTTTTGAAATGGACTGTACTTGTCTCAGCTGGATTTTGTTTGTGTGCAGCTCCACAACCGGCGATTAAACCAAGGCATAATGCACCGCTTACGATAGTCTTAGAATATTTCATCTTCTAAAAACCCTTTATACTGTTTTAAAAAAAATACCTTTTTATATTACATAGAACGTAAAATTACAAAAAGGTTGCATAATAATCTCACATTATTTTATATTCAATCTGCTCAGAATTATAAAACTCTAAAACTACAATAATATACGCAATAACGAGTAAAAAATAATCAAATTTATAGCAGGAATTGTGCTTAAAACATATCAAAATTAACTCAGCCAAAGTGAAGATTATCGTCGCTTTGTTGGGATTATGACCAATATTAATCAGTCTCGAAATATGATTGATAATTCTCGCCCAATCAAGACAATTTCTACTGAATAAAATATTTGGCACAAACATTGAAATATGTATGTTTTAAAGAAAATAATTTTAAACTAAATAAATTGGAGGGCTTTATGATTCAAGAACTTACGCAGATTGAAAGAGATTTGGGCAAGATGATAAAATTCTATTGCTTAATATTAGCCGCCATCTGTTTATTATTCTTACTCGGATCTTGCTCAAACGTAAGAAGTATAAAGAATAAAGACGGAATAGTAAAAGTAGCAAAAAAAGAAAATAAAGCCCAAAATTCCAATCGCAATATGAAGGTCGATACTGTTAATTCGTCAATAGAGGATTTCATAAATAAAGTGGAGAAGTCTAAAGATGCTCCAATTTATGAAATAACTAACGAAGAACATGAAACCGAGACAAAAGCGGCTACTGCTCAGACAATTAGTAATAAAAAATTACTTACTCTCAGAGAGCAAATGCAGAATTTAGCAAACGACCAAGAACAAATCAAAACGAACGTCAATACTTTGCAGAAAGATGTAAGCGATATTAAGGTATCTATCGGTGAAATTAAAGATGCTGTAGCAGTTATGAATTTCAGTCCTAATAAAACTCCTGAGCGTGGAGGAGAAGTTGTACCGTCGCAAGTAATCGAAAGCGAAGATGAATTCTATAATGCAAATTCTGAGATTGCCGAACCAACTGAAACAAACGAGAGAATTGAATCCGATGAAGTCGTTAATAAAAAGGTAGAAGCGAAACCAATAGCTAAACCAAAAATATTGAAGAAAAATCAAACTCCGCCAAAAGTAAATAAAAATAAAGATGGAGCTCACAATAATGTTCCAGTAGTAATCAGCCCGAAAGTCGAAAAAAAACCGGTGCTGAATAATTTCAAGGCTACTTCTAAAATTGAAACTCCAAAACCTGTGCAGACTCCGGCTAAAGTGAATTCAAAGCCTGTACAAGCTCCGGATAATACTGCCGTTAAGACTGCTCAAAATCCAAACAATAATGTGCAGCAGGCCTTAGACTATTTTTCTAAAAAGGACTATCAAAGAGCGATAAACGAATTGAACACAGTCCTAACTAAGCACAGCGATCCCGAAACATTGGCTACCTGTAGTTACTGGCTCGGCGAATCGTATTTTCGCTTAGGAAATTACCAAAATGCAATCAAATGCTTCGAAAAAACAGTGGTTACAGGAAACTCTTCAAAGAAAGAAGAGGCGAAGGTAATGCTTGGCGAATCGAATCTCAGGATGGGCAAAGTGCAGGAAGCACGCCAAGCGTTTGAACAATTCATAGCGGCATATCCAAAAAGTAGATATATACCGCGTGCTAAAAAACTCCTTCAACAATTATAATTCTTCACAGATTAATTGTTGTTCGTCAACCAAAAAGCTTGCAAAATAATGGAATCGCTCTTCTACAAAAGCAAGCTTTTTTCTTTTTTTATTTTACAATTGAATCCGAGCAAAACTTCAATTCGACAATTGCTCCGCAACTTTGAGAATCATTATAAGCCATTATCTCACCGTTATGAGCCTCTACTATTAATTTAGCTGCCGCTAATCCCAATCCCATACCTTCGGTGTGGTGCATTAGTTCGTCCGAAGTAAACAAATCAAATATCGTACCTAAATCACTTTCTTGGAATCCAGGTCCATTATCAGTTATGCGGATTGTATAGCAATCATTGCTATATTCATCGGTGAGCAATACTATCGG
>CAZIIZ010000141.1:0-6822 GCA_964539225.1 uncultured Hyphomicrobiales bacterium
TCAATGTTATTTCTAACTATTAATGTGCGTGTTCAGCATGTCCGGCATGGTCGCCGACTGCTAAACCGGTAAATACTGCTGTTAATATAGTGAAAATGTACGCTTGCAAGAATGCAACTAACAATTCCAATACTAACATAAATACCGAGAATCCTACCGATACAGGAGCCATTGCATAGCTCTGCAAATAAATTACCAATCCAATTAATGATAGCAAAACGACGTGTCCGGCGGTCATATTCGCAAAGAGACGAATAGTCAATGCGAATGGTTTTGTGAATAATGATATGATTTCAATTGGAATCATTATAAAAAACAGCCACCAAGGAGCTCCACCCAATAAGTGCTTAAACCAACTGCCCACTCCGGCTTCTTTCATTGCAGTAATATTAATTACCAAGAATGAAGTCAAAGCTAAGGCTAAAGTAGTTCCGATAGCTCCAGTAGCGGAATGCCCACCAGGCAACAATCCCAAAATATTCATTAGTAATATAAAGAAAAATAGAGCATAAAAATAATGCTGTAGTTTCTCTAAAATACGCTGACTCGGTAAGTTTGGTCCGACGATTTGATCGCGTACGAAAAGCAGTGCCGATTCCACTAAGTTTTGCAATCCGCTTGGTGCTTTTTCCGGTGCTTTTTTATACTTTCTGCCAGCAATAGTAAAAATCAGAATACCAATGAACATTGCCATCCATTGGAAACACACTAAACTGGTAATTGAGGCATCGAAAGTAACTCCTTGTTCGACGTTGTTTTTATGCACTACTTTATGGTGCATTTCAGTATATAATCCAGACTGCTCCATAGTATTCAAATCGCGATATACGTGCAATCCATCAGCTTTATCATAGATGATTATTGGCAAATCCATGATTTTATAATGGAAAAAGCTCAATTGCCTATGAGTACCTAATGACTTTAAATAGTACTGAATTGCATCTTTTGGGGCTACGGTTTCTGCTCCGTGAGAATTGGAATGAGAATTGGCATCTGTCGGATTAGCCAAATGGCTATCCTGAGTATGCTCTGCGGAAACATTACTTCCCATTTCTGAACTCATAAAATTTATCCTTTAACATTTATCGATATTTTGCAAATTTAAGTAATTTGAACCATAATGAAAAATAATAATTTCTAATAATATGAAAATAAACGTAGAAATCATAAACGAAAGACCAAAGTTAAGTGCTTCAGGTTTGGTGCTTATTGATAAAGTATGCCAAATTATTCCCGCCACTATCATATAACGTATTAGCATCGAAAGCAAAATTGAATTTAAAAAATTATTAAATACGCCTCGAAAAGCTAACACAGCAACAATTATTGACAATAAAAAATTGACTCCAGACAGTAAAACACCGTATAATATTGCACTACTTATCATTCTGCTTATCCCTTTTCTCCTGTTCCTTGCCCAACATTATCACTGTTCGGATAAAATTAGCAAGGGCAATAATAGTAAATAACACAGAAAATATGATAAAATAAAGTGGTTTAGTATTATACGCTTCGTCGATATACCAGCCTATCGCTATCCCAATTAACATAGTAAATACCATTTGGTAACTAAGCGTTAAATAAGGTCCGGCTTCTCGGAATCCACTATCTTCTTGTTTATCTTTCAATGCTCAATCTGTACTTTATGATTGTTTATTTCGTAAAATTTTCAACTACAGACTGTTAAAATAATGCTTTTTCTCCATATTTCAAATTATAATTTTAAAATATATTGAATTAACTTAGTAAACGGACAATAATCCATTTTTTTTATCTGTTTGTAGTATTAAACTTATGAAAATATTCTTTAAAATATTATCAATATCTTTTCTTTTGTTTTGTTGTTCAAATCCCGATAAAAATAAAGAGATAAAATTCTCGAATACCTCCAAAGCGAAAATTACACATTCCAGCAAATTTGAATTATCACTCATAGCCGTTGGCGATATTATGCTCGGTTCTGGCTATCCGACTGAATCATATTTAGCTCCGCAAAATGGAATTCATCTGATGGATTCTGCTTCAGCAATGATTAAAAATGCAGATATTGCATTCGGAAATTTAGAAGGTGCTATTTTGGATTCGGGTAAATCGCAAAAGGATTGTTCCGGCACTTGTTATTATTTCCGAATGAAAGAAATTGCCGGCTCTATCCTGAAAAATGCCGGATTCGATATTCTGAATATGGGCAATAATCATTCCGGCGATTTCGGTTACGCAGGACTACGCAATACTCAGCGAGTATTAGACAATAATAAAATTAAACATTTCGGCATCCAAGAAAAACCATTCGAGATAATTGAAATTAAAGGCAAAAAAATCGGGTTCATCGGATTCGCCACTTCTGCCAATACTATAAATATGAATAATATAGAATATTGTGCAGAGCGAGTAAAAGCATTAGATAGCTTGGTTGATATTGTCGTAGTTTCGTTTCACGGTGGGGGAGAAGGCAGTCAATATAAAAACGTTACTCGCGAAACTGAAATATTTTTAGAAACTAAGCGAGGCAATCCTTACGCTTTTGCTCGTGCTATGATTGATGCCGGAGCGGATATTATATTAGGACACGGACCTCACGTTCCTCGTGCTGCTGAAGTATATAAAGACCGATTAATCGTATATAGTCTCGGTAACTTCTGCACGTATCGCCAATTCAGTCTCGCTGGTACGAGCAGATTCGCTCCAATGCTATTTGCGAAATTTGACGAACAAGGCAAAGTCTTAGATTTTGATTTCATTTCGTTTCTCCAGGCATCGTTAGGAATTCCCAGACCGGATCCGAAGCATTATGCTAAAAACGAAATACTCCGATTATCGGAAATTGATTTCCCGAAAACCGGAGTACATAAATTAATTAAAAGATAAAAAGTGATATTTTCGTTTAGTATCTACAACTTTACTATTTTCTTGCAGTATGTTTTATTATCTGCGTCGATTACCACGAAATAAGTACCTACTCCCAAATTTTGAATTTGCAGCAATGCCGAACCTGATTTGTCGAATTTAGCATTTTTGCTATTGGATACCATTCTGCCGGATAAATCATAAATTGAAATATCGAAATTTAAAGCCGATAGCATCGGATTCGAAATATTCAATGACTCATTATTCAAATAGCAATTGAAGGAAGTATTAATCGGATCTTGCACGTCGCCCTTGGCAAATTTTACGTCTAAGAATATGTAATTAGTATCAATCATATTGATATTCGAGTAAGTAATTGGCGAATGATTTTCGGCAATTACTTCTACATTGAAAGTGCCTTTATGCACGTAACGAGCGAAAAAACCGTTAGCAGAATTAGTAATTACGTCTGTTTCCGGGATTTCCTTTAAACGAATTATTGAGCTAATTGGATTGCCGCTTTCATCGGTTACTTTGCCGTGAATGCCGAGCTTACCCATTTCTGCGTATCTCAAAAGCGATTCTTGGTTTATGTCCCATTGATGCAATAACTCCGATGGACTCAAATAACCTTTCATACTTAATTCGATAGTAACCTCTCTACCTTTTTGGAATTTATACATCCAATCCTGTTTGCCGCCGAAAATATTATACCAAGCTCCACCGTTCGTAATTCCATTTGGGAAGTCAGTTGAATTAAGGAAATCCGGATTCTGATCGGCATAAGCTTTAGAAAGTTCATAGAACCAAACGCTATCGGGGCAATTATTCATTTCGTTGCCTTCGATTCCGCTCGGCACACCGTCCCAAGGATAATTCATCACTACCATTCCGGTATGGAAATTAGCAGATAAACTAAAATTATGTTTCATCACGAATTCCATCATCGCCTTGGTTTCAGTTTCTCGACCGGTTGTTGTGTTTACGTTATCATTAAATTGATCGGGGAAGTTTCGATTCAAATCTCTTCCGAATTTATTGCCACGGATGGCAGTAGTAACGGTTGTTTCGGATTGATAATAAGTGCCGTCCGGATTATTCAATGGCATTATCCACATATCTAAATTATCGAGCAACTTGCTTACTCGCTCGCCTTCGGGGCTGTCAGTACGATAATTGCTTGCTAAATAATCAGCGAAACGCATTAATAATACGAATCCGGTTAGCTCGTTTCCATGAATTGTCGAACTATATAGAAATTCCGGTCTCGGCTTATCTGTGCCGCTGATATGAATTACAATCAATGGACGATTATTATTGCTGTAGCCGATAGTATCTAATTTCACCCATTGCGGATAGCTAACCTGCAAATCATTCAAGAAGTTCAAATAAGTTTGTAAGTCGGGATATGAATCCCACGCCATAGTCAAAGTTTTGGTATCGTTTGCGATTTTCAAATTTTGCGGTATTACAGTTGGCACTTCTTCAATATTCGTAATGTATTGTGATATGTTATTCAACTCGAGTGAATCTGCATAAATCAGAAGCGAAGTTTTGCTTACCGCCGATTCAATCGAGCAATGCTTCGTAACTTCGATAATGTCTGCACGATTTTTCAATTCCACTTTGTATGCTTTTTGTTGGGCAATTAAAGGACTACTTATAACTAATAAAGCAAGTAATAGTTTTCTCATTCGTATTTGTCTCCGCTATAATAATATAATATTTTTTTGATTTTCATTGTTGAATCCACAACCGCATAAATGCTCAAGGTCCATCGAATACGATTGCGAGTTTCTGTTCTAATTTCTTTGCAATATAAATACTTGCCAGCATCGGCGGCTATCAACATAAGCGGTAATGGATTCGGGTCCAAAAAGAATCCGAAATCGAAATCAAATTGTCGGCTGATTAGTTGAATTGTTAAGGTATCTATCTTATATGAAATTATGCTCGGCACTTCCTTGATCATCTTAAAGCTTCCTGCTGACAATTTATAGCAAGTATTCTCCTTCATTGAACTGTCTGTTCTGATTGAGGTGATATTTAATACATTATCATCCGATAATTTGAATTGAGACAGCTTTTTGTCCAAGTAAACGAATTCCTTGGCAAATTTCGTCGAATCAAATCGCACAAATACTTCCCTTGGCGAAATCCCTTTCGTATGAAAATGCTGTTCGGGAATGATCGAGCAGGACATCAGCAGAATCCCAAAAGCAAGTAATATAATAATCGAAAATAATTTCATTGATTGACTCAGCTTTAAACATTAAAGAAACATGACCGTTGCAAAATTCATAAGAATGTTGATTTGTCAATCCTGCAAACGAGTCTTCTAGTGCATACAGGAAATCAGTCTTCTGATTCAGCGTAGCTAATCTAAAGTGCAAATTAACACTATTTACCATCGAATGCAAATGAAAAATTGCGTAAGATGATAACTTAAATAATTTATGGAATTCGATATTCAAAAATTTATTATATTTGCATTCGTGAGCATTTAAACGATGGTAATCATCGTAATAAAATTGCTTTGCAGTATGGTCGTCATAAATTGAAGCAAAATCAAATATAAAGGTTTAATATGAAGCCCCAACAAATCAGAATAGAAATTGAGAAAATCAGAGCTATACAAAGTGCAAAAATTATACTTAACGGCATCACCGTAATCACTGGCGAAAACGGTTGCGGCAAAAGTACAATTTCAAAACTTACATACAGTCTCTGCAAGGCTTCTATTGATTATGATGAATTGGTAGATAGGCAACTGGAGTTGCAATTACTGCCTTTGATTAGAGCGATTAATCAATTAACTGATAATTTGGAGTATTTATTACAAGACAAAGATTCAATTGCTGAACTTATTCACTTGAGAAAAACATTCAAAGGAGATAGAGCTGAACTTATTGTGATTTTTACCAAATTACTAATTACCAAACTAAAAACTTCGGCAAATACTAATAACAATAGCGATAGAATTGAACGAATAAAGCAAATTCTCCTTGATTCTCTCAATATAAAACCGGATGCAGATTTAAATATTATTGAATTGCTTGAGCTTCTAATTGAAGAAGCTAATAATAAGGAATCAAAAACAAGTACAATGAAAGAATCTCCTAATTGCGAGGTATTAGACGTAACTGTTTGTAATAGTTTTATGGTATCTAATTTTCCAAAATCATACAATGGTTATGAATTCAATGTACCATTAATTGACTGGGATAAGGATAAATTTTCACGCATTCACTCTATACAAAATGTCGCATATATCGATACTCCTATGTCGATTGGAATTGATGGATATGATACTCCGAATCATTGGGACGAATTAACAATTAAACTTAGAAAGAAGCCTGTTCATTATGATAATACTATTTTAAATAATCTATTTCAAGTAAGCACATTACAGGGAGAAATTGAAGCAACTAATAGTGATTTTATCGAAAATGCTTTTGTCTATAAACGCAAAGACGAGAAAGAGTTTAATCTTTTGGAATGTGCCACAGGATTAAGGTCGTTTGCTATATTGCAGATTTTATATAAAAATGGATTTTTGAATAATAAAACTCTGCTGATAATAGACGAACCCGAAGCTCATTTGCATCCTCAATGGGTAGTGGAATATGCTCGGTTGATTGTGCTGCTCCATAAATATATAGGCGTTAGATTTTTGATAGCCAGCCACCATCCCGATATGATTAGTGCAATTAAATATATATCAGAGAAAGAGTCTGTGGATTCAGATTTGAATTTCTATTTAGCCAAAAGAAGAAGCAACGGATATAAGTATTCTTATAAGAATTTAGGTACGGACATCGAAGACATATTTACATCTTTCAATATAGCATTAGAACGAATTGACCAATACGGAGCTACTGAATAAATGAGTAATTTCAAATATTGCAAAGAGACTACTAAATCGCATAGTTTGGCTAAATCATACTCAAGCTGTATTGAATTACTAAGTAATGT
>CAZIIZ010000142.1:0-6821 GCA_964539225.1 uncultured Hyphomicrobiales bacterium
GCCGTAAGGATAATAATTATTCACGTTCAGTATGTCGGCATTGTATGCAACGGTAGTGCGAGGATCGGTAATATTATCCGGTATCTTCACATCCGATATTAGCACTCGAAGATTGCCGAGATGGTCGGTCAGTTCGTATTCTTTGCAGGCATTATCTCTATTTTTCAAAGAGCAATCGAAGCAATAAGTAATGAAATAATCAGCAAAATGCAATTTAACAAATTCTTGAATATTTGTTGCAAACTTTCTCGCATTAGGTACTTATCCGATGACTGCGATTCATCAGATGAATATCTGTTGGATTGCCATCAAATGCGGAGTATGGACTTTGCTATGGTTGGAAGATTGGGGTTTGTCAGATGTCCTACATCTGCCAGATGTAGGACATCTGAACGCTTACAATATTTCATTTTTTCAATTAATCCGATGACTGCGATTCATCAGATGAATATCTGTTGGATTGCCATTTGAGCAGCTTATAGCAAAATTTATTGCCCTATAAACTTTAAAATGGTAATTCTAAACCAACACAAAGTTTAAAGCGTCCTTTGGCTAATTCGCCTACACCGAATCTTGTATTGAAACTCCAGTAAATTAAATTTGTTTTGGGCAGAGGTATGCGGAAAAATCCAAATCCGACTTCTGCATAATATTTGCTCTCGGTTGCCTGATAAATAATTGGATTATTATTCGAATAATATTTAGCAAATGATGCAAACAAACTAAGTTCTAACCCACGTTCATCGAACAATGGCAAACCAATTTCTCGCCATAAATAGTCAGAAAGTTTCAATTCTGTTAATACTTCAAAGTAGGACATTCCGCCGAATTCGCCCGGATAAGCAGTTAAAATATTATCCATTTTACTATAGATAGCTAATGAACTTGCCATGCGGAATTGATATTGAGCCGGCAAATTATTATCAGAAATCCCGCCTTTACCATTTAGAATCAACGCAATCGGTTTATATCCTGTGGCAAATAATGGAATATTTATGGATGCGTCGGCTGTTACGCCTTGGAAATTACTCGATAGCGACGAACTCGAACCTCTAAATGGATTAATATTCAGCTCCCAGTCAAAATCTCCCGTTGGATTCACATCATCCATTTTGCCGAGTTTCAATTTACCAAATAGTATTTTGTAATCGCCGGAAATCACGCAAGGATTGATTCTCCAATTTTTATCAGTAAAAATTGATTTATTAGTATTAGTGTTGAGCGAACTTTGACGGCTATTCTCATAAGTAATCGATGCGTCGAAATAATCGGGATACTTAGCAAATAAACTCGCTTTGAAACCGCTTTTAGAGTAATAATCATAATAATCAAAGTGCAGTAATGAAGCAGAAATTGTATTCATTAAAGATGAATAACTTCTATCGGACGAAAATCTGTCTATATTAGAAAATGCTCCCACCGATAAGCCGCCGTAAAAGTTATCAGCTATTCTAATTTGCTTGGTAATATCAAAATCGCCGTAAAACTTTCTCGTTCCCCAACTATAGAATGCTTTACCACTAATTGGGATGCCCATTATATTAATTTCAGGGCTAATACCGGTACTGGCGGATTCCACACGATTGAAATTTAGATATGGCGAGAAAGAATAACTAAATGACGACTCCTCAACCGAATCCTTTTTGATTTTCGACATCAACGAATCAACTTCTGCGTAAATTTGTTTTTCTTGATCGTTGAGGGCTATAAGTGCTTTATTTTCCCAGAACTCAGGTTTGATAGAATCAGCTTCGGAGGCAACTTTAAGCATTTGCTTTGATTTGGACTTATATACCGAATCGGGCAATGGTTTATTGACTTCAATTTCATTCATAATACTGATTGCTTTAGCCTTGAAATTTATCTCAGCCAATCCTTCAATAATTTTAACACCGGCATTAAAATTCACTTCTAAATACGTAGGATACCAAACACTATCGGCTACATTGGTGAACTTCTGCAAATAATGCAAACTGTCCACAAAGCTGATAGCAGTTGCTTCGCTCGGACGTAAATCGGCTTCAATCAAATCGTAAGTGCCTTCGATGACAGAAATCGAGCCTGTAAAACCCGGAGATTTGGGATTGCGAGGCTTCAGCCCAATATTATAAATAATTTTATCATCTGAATTAGTTTTGCTAATTATTGAAAAATTATAGAAGTCTAAAGCATCGCTCGACAAAGGCGTAGGCAATTTAACATCTATTAGATTGACTTCTTCGTCATATAAATTTATAAAATCAGTAAAAGAAATTACATTATTACCCGCAGGAATATTTGCAGTTTGGCGGCGTTGCATAATTTCCGTAATATCAATTCCTTCTTTTTTATCGATATATTTTTTTGAAAATGTTTCCATCAGTGCCGTACTCGGTTTTTTATCCTCTCCGGAGCCGGCAGAAACAGAAATTGATTTTGAATCTGAGCTTACAGAATTTAGAGCCGAACCATTGACATCGAAATACAATTTAGAATAAAGCAAAGCATTAACTGTTCGCAATCGTTTTGAATTCTCTTGCTTTTTTGCAATTGCTCTTTTGATTACGTCTTTTGGCTCAATTTCGCCGATAGCAATAGCCTCGCGAGTTATAATGGGATTAACGTCCAATAATATCAGCAAAGTATCGCCGGAATACGAATTGTCGATGTTAATAGTTTTAGAATTATACCCTAATGCCGAAATCTCCAAAGTGCAGTTGCCGCTATTCAGAGGCAATTTGAAAATGCCTTTTAGATTAGTATAAACTCTTTTTTTCTGTTCTTTAGACTTCACACTCGCAGCATTAATAACTTCATGGCTCGTTTTATTCAGCACCTTCCCAAAAACAGTAATATCCTTGGCATACGAATAACTAAACGACACAATACATATCAATAAACTTGTAATAATTTTCATCATTTTCCTGTTAAAATTATTGGTAATATTTTATTACTTCTACAAATAATAATCAATTCAAAGCATTACAATAATTCTTTGATAATTATTATGTCAGCATGAGATTATTCAAGATTCATACCGACTTATCAGTTAATTACGTAAATTATATAAATTCGTTACATAATGAACTTACTCCATAATTTTTTAAACGATAGCATATTATATTACTTAATCACACGATATTATTCATTATCATATTATTACCCATATTATTAATATGTACGCTATTACATCTATCCATTATACACATCTTTTAGAGTTGTCATTCCTGCGGAACGAGTCTTCGAGTGGATGCAGGAAACCCTTCTTAGGGTTCAACGTAGTTAATCTAAATACTTGATAATACAAGAGAACTGTTATCTATCCTAAAACAATGAACTCTTAGATTCCGGTATTTGCTCGAAGACTCACAAAACCGGAATGACAGTATTCATCGATATTTCCGAAGATGTAAATAATGGTTAGATTACATAGGTTACATGGTAATATTTTATTGATACCAATTTTAATCAATATACGGTTTTACTGATAATTCTAAAATATCAATTAATTCTTCATCCATATATTGATATTCGTCCGGAATATTAAGTATTATAATTTGTTTAGATGGGGATGAATCCGGAAAATTTGCAATTATTCGCTGCTTGTGTTTTTTCTCCATAACGAAAATAATATCAGACCATTCGATTAGTTTCGATGTTAATTTGATTCGTGCAGTGCGTTCAGTTCCTGCCGATTTTACGTGATGATCCATATTTTTTTTGAAGATTGTCTCGGCGGTCGGACTTCTCCATTTATTTCTACTGCATACGAAAAGCAAATTCATTTTTGTTCTTTCGAATATTTTTCAATAATATTATATTACTATACTTACTTTATAATATTTTATTACTGCTATTAACAATATTACTGCACAATACTCACGCATATAAATAATATAATATTACTTATATTATTTATAATTTACAAGACTCTGACTTATAGATGATTGAAAAATATTCATTGTACTTTTTTTCTCGACTCCGAATATTGCATGACTGATATTTCATAATATTTCTATCCAAATTACGAATCGACCAAGAATTTGTAGCTGCTTCGTTCAAGTAATAAGAACGAGCTTTCTCATTGGTTACTCTCAATACTCTTTGAAAATGCGACCAACTCAATTTGGCGAACAGTGTTCGCCAATTCTCAATATCTGAGAATAGCATGTAAAATTGTCGGAATTCACGCAATAATCTTTCGGAATATCCTTTTCCAAACTCTTTAGTTAGTTCGGTAGCAAGATTTTTGAGGATTTCTTTGCCATACTCTGCCCTATTTTTGCCGCTTTGCTCTTCTTCGACTATTCGTTTACCGACAGCCCAATATGCTTCAACCATTTCTGAACGAATAGCTGAATAAGCTCGATTGCGAGCTTGATTAATAATTATCTTTATATCGTTTATTATACTATTTTCCATATTAATTTTCCCATATCACACTTTTTGAATATCTTTTACTTGCCAATGACCGCCATTATCAGGACCGATTCTGCGAAGTCTGGCTTCTTTTTTCAATTTGTCGATATTCCGTTCTATGCTACGCTCAGATACTCCGATTAGTTCAGATAGTTCGGGAATTGTAATAATATTATTTGATTTAATATATTCTATGATTTTCACCGACGTTTTCACCGACGTTTTCACCGACGTTTTCACCGACGTTTCTTGCGTCGGTGAAGCAGATAATTCTGCTTTCTCGGTCAATGCACGGAATAACTCAACATCTACGAAATCGCCTTTTTCTTGAATTATGGGTTCATGCAGCTTGGCTTGCAAACATAAGTTTTTAATTCGTATTATGCCACTTCCCCATTGTTCTATATACTCCAATTCTTTAAATACTCTTGCGATTACTTTATTTCTAATTTCCGAACGTCCTTCGTAAATCTCTGAGTTTGAGAGATTATTCGGAAAAGCTCCGGGTGATACTATATTAACTATGTCATCATATATTCCAATTTTAATACTTCTGCCGCCATTACTATAATCTCTATGCACGAAAGCATTAATTAATGCTTCGCGAATAGCCGGAATCGGGATTTCGTAATTTTCGCTTCGTTGCAATTCATTAATTTCTACACTCAAATTCAGATGATTTTTGATAAATATTTCTGCCTGCTCCAATTGATAAAATAAATCACCTTTGTATTCCTTTTTATCTAAGAATATGTCCATAGTCGTACCTTTGAATCTGGCACAAAATAATTCTGTATGAATCGGCAATCCAAGCAAAATTACTAAGCCATTAGTTGGCTTCAGGATGCCAGATTCTTGCTTTATTAGTTTCAAATTCAATAAAGTTTGTTCGTTCAGTTCCTTGGACTTCTGCGAAAACTTTTTAGCTATGGGCGAAATATCCAAATCGGCGAAAGAATACTCATAATTAATTTCTTCATCATAACAAATATTCATTCTTTGACGTTCTAAATCCATAATATTCTCAAATCCGGCTTTGCGATTTGTCGCACCAATACGAATATAAGTACCATTGGTTTTGCCTTCGGATTTTATATAATATGGTAATAAATTACCTCGATAGACTTCGATAATTAGAATTATTTTTTCATCAATATTATTCGTATAAATTTCCGGCAAAATATTCGGATAACACATATCATAAATAATCGATGAAATTTTATCTTGAATTGCGAAAATATCGGTATCGTCGATGCCAACGATATTTCTATTATCATCGACTCCGATAATTAATTTGCCTCCGGCTGTATTAGCAAAGGCAATAATACATTTAGCAATGCTTTCACTGCTCGGCAAAGTAGATTTGAATTCTAATATTTTTGATTCGCCACTTCGTATTTCGTTTATAATTTTCATTTTATTTTATCCAATTATCACACTATCATATTACTCAATAATACATATCACATACTGTTATTGTGTATCACATTATTACCAATATTATTCCCACTACTTATATTATTTATATTACCTACGTTATCGTACAACATAATATTGTCGTTATTAACGATATTACTTCTTTTTGCTCATTGGCTTAATTTCGCCATTAGTAGCTTCATATTTCTTGATATGCTCAGCAAATGCTTCATTGATTACGTCTTTGATATAAGTACGATCCCAATAAGCGATGGCTTTCATTTTATCCATGAGGTTTTTATCGACGATAAAAGTAGCACGAATTTCGTTCACTACATTTTCTTCCGGTACTACTTCAACTACTGCCGGAGTTTCTTCTTTGCTAACTTGCTCTGTAGCGGAACCCAAAAGGGAATCAAATCCGCCTGAAAAATTCTTTTTTGACATATATTTATTCCCTTAATTTATTTCAATTTTAAAATTTCGTTCGCTAAATTCAAATAGTCCTCTGCCCCATTGCTTTTCGGATTGTATCGGAAAATATCTAATCCTTGAGTTGGTGCTTCGGCTAATGCCACATTGTCGCGAATTTTTGTTTTGAATACTGTATCTTTGAAATGCGATTCTATAGAACCGGCTACGTCTTTATTCAATATTTTTCGGCTATCGTATTGAGTAATTATCACGCCACCAATTTTTAATTTTTTGTTTAATCGCTTTTGAATTTTGTCGATTACTTCCAATAATTTACTAAACCCTTTTAAAGCTAAAAATTGAGCTTGGAGCGGAATAAATACTTCATCGGAAGCAGTAAAAGCGTTGATAGTTAATAATCCCAAAGCCGGCGGAGTATCAATTAAGATATAATCGTACTTATCCATAAACGGCTCTAACAGCTCTTTTAGAATATATTCGCGTCCGGCTTCGCTGGCTATCTCGAGCTCCGCACCGGATAAATCCAAGGTGGAAGGCACTATGTCGAAACAGTTTAGAATTTATATCGGTTG
>CAZIIZ010000143.1:0-6798 GCA_964539225.1 uncultured Hyphomicrobiales bacterium
ACTTCGCCGCATTTCATATTTCTTTTTTCGAATATCATTTTGTTCTTTCTATATATATGTTATTTGTTATTCTTTTTTTACTGTCTATTGAGAATCGTCATTCTGAACGAAGTCTCATTTTGTGCTAGCAATATTCACATTATCAGCTGTACCGACAAATAGTGTCATTCCGGTTTTGTGAGTCTTCGATCAAATACCGGAATCTAAAACCTTATTATCTAAGGTTAGGTAACGGTTCTCTTGTGTTTCCAAGTATTTAGATTCCTGCATTCGCTCGAAGACTCGCTCGCAGGAATGACATCTTTAATAGATGTGTATAATAGACAACCATTTCAAAAGACTATTAAGGTCTTGTACCGAGACGTACATTGACGTTCACGCCGTATTGCTTTAATAGATTAATAAACTCCGTCAAGCTATTAAAAGTAGAATCTAATTGATTAGCAAATTTCTGATCATATATTAGCTTTCCAGCTAATCCTTTTCCACTTTTAACTTGTTCGCTAATGTTTTTGAAATCAGCTAATAAAGCATCGGCATTTCCGATTGTATTATGAGTTTTACCGAGTAAATTGTTCAATTGTTTGATAGAGCCGTCTAATTCATCAACTAGCTTCGATACTTTAGGTTCATTTTTGCCAATTGATGCTTTCAAGTCAGTTGTAATTGATTTTATACTTTTTATTGACTCGTTAATATCGCTCATATTGTTATTAAGCAAACTGTTTAGATTGCCGGATAGATTATCAGCATTAGTTAGAATACTTCGTATTTGTGTATTCATTTTGCCATCGGCGAGCATAGTATTAACAGAATAAGCTACTGTATCAATCCGTTTAACTAATCCGCCCAAATCATTTATCATTCCTCCGGCTATCGCTACAAGGTCTGCAATGTCGGCAGGGGTTTCGCCAGTAATCTCGGAAGATGGGTTTAATTTTGACTTGCTAATTCCGGGAGTGATTTCAATTTTCTTTCCGCCCGTGATTTCTAATATTGTGATTCGAGCTGTGGCATCCGAATAAAGATCATTGATATTATCCATGTCGGCAGTTATCAGCACATTGCCTTTGTCGTTAATAACGCTCGTTACCGAACCTCGCTTTACTCCATTAATTAATACTGGACTGGTTAATTGGATACCGCCGGAATTAGGGAAACGAATTTTAATGGGTACGGTTGGGCTAAGAGCTAACCCTTTGCCATAGATTAATCCTACAATCAATATTATAAGAGCGGCTAGCGACACCATCCCTACTTTGATTTCTGTTGAGCGTTTATTGTTCATTTGGTTATATAATAATTTCTTAACTATGAATTACGAAAAGCCCTTGTTTGTAAAAAAAGGGCTTTTCAAGATTCAAAATTACTGATTTATTTCCAATATATGAAATTAAATATTAAAAGGTAGCTCGTCAACGTCAGAAATATCGCGTGGCAGTCTGCCTATATACGCCGAATCATCTGCTAAATCGGATAAATCATAATCATCAACTGAAATTGTAGAATCAATAAATTCTCCGTCTAATCCGTCTCTCATTTTGCGTGGGTCTAAAAGTAACATGTTATCGGCAAGAATTTCTACTACATGGCGTTTTGAACCATTTTTATCCTCGAATGAACGCGTTTGAATTCGCCCTTCAATATAAACTCTTGTACCTTTCTTTACTAATTTATTGATTACTTCTGCTAATCCTCTCCAAGCGACAATAGTGTGCCAATCGGTGTGTTCCTGCACGTGTCCGTCTCTGTCTTTCCAAGTTTCAGATGTTGCTAATCTAAATGATGTAACCGGTATTCCGCTCGGTGTATATTTTAATTCAGGGTCTCTTCCAACATTACCGATTAGCATTACTTTGTTCAAAGTTCTCGACATATTCCTTCTCCTATTAACTTAAGCTGTTAAATCACTTTATCTATAAACTCAATTATTATTTTATCGAATTACTTATATTATCCCCAGTTTACGCTGAATTATCATAAACAAAAAAGCGTATTCACAAGTTATGAAAATATTTTGGAATAAACAAAATATTTTTTTATCTTATTAAAATATATTATTAGGAGGTGATATATGGAATGATGGTACTAGGCGAAGCTCACGGAAAAAATTCCGGAGCTTATCATTAAAAATTGGTTGGAGGAATTTACTTGAATCAGATTCGAGCTATTATTTACAAATATTTTGATAATTTGCGAGCAACAGCATTAATAATTTCGGGTTTGTCGTATTCTCCGTTATTAATTTTATCGTATATCTGTCCATAGTTTTTGGCTTTTTCTGATAATTCTAATTTATCTTCTTTTTTTGCCATAGTAGGGGCAGAGATGCTTACGGCAGTTGCTACTTGAGCTGTCTGCTTAGTACCAGAATTCACAGTATAAATAGCCACTGGATTTTTAATATTACTGTTTTCAATTTTCATCACATCACCCTTTTTTATAAATTAGCACATTTTTATTTAATTGAATATTCCTCAATTCTTGTGCCATTTCAATTTTCTTTTTCGCTAATATCTCAATTATCATACCATCTAAATCGACAATTTTCTGGATTTCTTTAGTATTTTTATTGAAAAATAATTTTAATTGTGCTTCGCTCTCCACAGTAGAACCGATAACTTGTAAATATTCTATAGACTTACTGCGTTCAGTATAAATATCCGAAATCTTGGAATAAAGCGACTTGTCCTCTTTGTCCAAGTTTCCGGTACACAATTTATAAATATTTTCCGACATTTCAAAAATATTTATAAGCGTCTGTTCAATTTTTACCTCATCAGATGGTAGCATCTGCAATAGCTCCATTTTCAGTCAGAAATGCTACCATTTTGGCAACCTTAATAGTAATTTCAGGAGGAAATTGCTTAACTGTATCTTTAGTATCTTTGTCAATGAATTTCATAACCATAATATTAGTATCATGGTCTTTATCAAATTTGACATCCAAATTATCTTCATCAATCAGGGGTTGAATCTTTTTAGACAAAGAACTGTAATTTATCTTGTGATCAGTATTATCTTTGTCCTTTTTCATCCTAGAATCTTGGACTGAAGATCCATTTTGCGATTCGGGTTTTGTCGATTGTGTCCCTGCAGAATCTAACAATGCCTTTAGCATATTTCTATGTTCGTTAATATCATTTCTAATATTTTGTACATTAGGCATTGAGCTGACTGAGCCAATTTCCTGTATCATTGATTTATCTTTCTATTAATATTTATATTGATATTTTATCAATTATTGAATATTTAAGTAAATTAAGATTACTTAGCACTGCTTGTCATTAGTGAACCTAAAGCTGTATATTGATTATTGGCTTTATTATATGAGTCCAATAGTGCTGTATATTGCTTTTTCATTGATTCGGCTGCTTTATCTATTCGAGTCTGTAATTCAGTTGTTTTGGTCTTGTTATAATCCAACTGACGAGTAAAAGCATCTCTACGAGTATCTATTAACCCGTCGTCTTTTGTAATAGATTCAATTATAGTATTTAATTTAGCAAAAAATCCATCTTGAGAATTAAAGAAATGTGAGATTTTATCGGCACCGCCATCAGTTGCGAGCATATCATCAATGGTTTCGGTATCCGACATAAGAAGACTTCCGTCTGAAGACACTTTAAAACCCATATCTGTGATATATTTCGGTGCTATTTCTTCTGCGGCTGCTCCGGCTTTATCCGGTTCAACTGGTGTTATAGTAGTTGTAACTAAAGCACGCATTTGACTTAACAAGCCAGTCAATGCAGAATCGCCTCTGAGCATTTCCTTATCAGCCTTTAAAAACTTTACAACTTCATTGTAAGAATCAACGGCATTTTTAATATTGGTAATTACTTTAGAGCTATCTATTTCTGTATTGATATTGACATCAATATCTTCAGCAGTTTGCACTTTTAACAGATTCAGTGTAACTCCTGGCAATAAATCATCAATTGAATTAGAATCTCTACTTACATTAATACCATTTACAGACAGCTCACTGTTTAATTTTTTAACATCAGCTACTCTAAATTTTGCATCAGTATTTGTATCGGATTTGGAAGTACGATCTTTATTAAGATTATCTAAGCCTAATAAGGCACTAATACCGTCGTTTTTACTATCACCTTTGGTCAAGAAACTTAAATCTACTTGATTTTCCTCACCTGAGTCTTTCGCAGTAATCACCATTCTACCGGTTGTAATAGTATCTTTCATAAAAGAAGCTGCAAAATTCAGATCAGCTTTTCCGTTTATGGCTTTTACGATTTTTTTCAGAGCTGTTTCGTTCGTATCTTCGGCTGTAAAATTTATACTAAATTCTACATTGTCGTATTTACTTCCGTCAGTATCTGTCAAGTCGCCATCTTCATTTTTTACTTTTAATTTGTAGTTCGTTGTTCCGGGTGCAATTGTAGATTTGTCGCCAATTGCTACTCGTTTTGATACAAAAGAATCATTTGTAGCCAATTGGTTAACTCTAATCGAACTCAAGCCGACAGTTGCAGTACTGTCAGCAGTAGCTTTCAAAAATTCTTCGTTATTGGATGATACTTTTTTGGCGTTGAGTAATTTATCGCCAGTAACTTTAAATTCAGAGTTAAACGAACCATCATTTTTAACTTGATAAAAACTATCTAATTGCGAAGAAACAGAACTAAGTTTATTACGAAGATTGCTGTAAAACACTTGTTTAGTTTCTAAAGCGGTCTTCTTAGAAGTCATCGCATCAAGCTCAGGCTGTCTGGTTTGTAGATACGACTGCATCAAACTTTCTAACTGTGTTCCGCTGACAGTCGATGTATTACCTGTAGATATAGAAGCTGCCATTGTATTATTCCTTAATTAATTATTCAAGATCAAAGGCAATAGCCCATGTATTTCTTAATTCTTGTATAATCTTTAAGGCTTCGTCGTATTTACGTTGAAAAATACACCTTTGGCAATACTCGTATAGTCTGTACAATCTAGTCGCAGTTTCTTCATAATCGAAGTTTAAAGCTCCCATTAATTCAATCAAAACTCTACTCATTTTTTGTACATCACCACGTTTATTGCTTACGATAAAGAGATCGTACATCTTTAGAATAATTTTTTCCTTGCTCCACGAATATACTTCCTGCTCGAAATATGTAGGGATTTTCGAGCCTTTAGTATTGCCGTATGCTTTTTGAGCCGCCATTTGCTGGGCTGTAGTTGCCATTTTTATGATTCCTTGTATTTATTTACTTTATTAATTCGAGCAGGGCTTCTTTATGCTTTCAGCCCTGCTCAAAAGAATTATCAAATCAATCATTGGCTACCACTTTCAGCTCGCCCAAAGGCAGAACTTACTTATACTAAACTATAATCCTTATCTGAACAATTGCATAAATGTGCTTGGATTATTGTTCGCTTGAGTCAACGACGTCAATGAAGATGTCTGCAAAAACTGTGCCTTAACTAATTCTAATTGCTCTGTTGCCATATCAGCATCTTCAATTCTGGAAATTGCGGCATTGTAATTAGTAATTTGAGATTTCAGAAGATCATCCTGAGAACCTAAACGATTTTCAATACCACCGACATAAGAAGCTACTTTATTGATATTATTCAAAGCAGAAGTCAAGCTTTGGATTGTAGTTTTTACGTTTTTAGTTGCAAAAATACCTAAACCTTCTCCATCAGCTGCTACTGAGTTAAGATCTTTTAGATTCAGTCCAGTTACACCGGCGAAGTTGCTGGCTCCAACGTCTCTGATAGATTTAATATCAAAGGTGTTAGTGCTTTCGAACTTACCCGAAGCATCGTAAAACGATGTATTAAAGTCTGCATTGCTTGTGGTTAAATCCACTCCGATGGTTAATATTGTATTATTAGCCATATAACCAACAGACCAATCGCCTGAGAAAGTACCATCTAATAACTGTTTGCCGCCAAACACAGTAGAATCTACTACAGTTTGGATTTGTTGAGCCATTCTATAAGCACCTTTTGCTAATGCTACTTTTTCATCTGTACCCAAGGCAGCAGAAGAAGCTGTAGCAGCGGCGTTTTTAATATCGGTCAGCAATGTGTTGATGTTATCCAACGCATCTTGTGTGATGGCTGTAACGTTTTTAGCATCGCCTACGGACTGTAAAGCTGATTTCAAAGAACCATTTCTCGATTGTAACGAACGAGACGTGATGTAACCTGACACATCGTCGGAAGCAGCATTTATTCTCTTTCCAGTTGAGATATTTAGTTGTCGCTTCGCAATGTTGTTACTACTCTGCATCAGTGCATTATATGCATTTTCCGCAGGAGTATTTGTCCTTATACGGGATCCACCCGCTATTGCTACTGGCATAATTAACCTCCATGTAAATAGTAATTTGCTTTCGGGCGTCCTGCCTGTTTATTCTATTTCCTATTTGTCAATAATTTCGGACATTTTTTTCCAAACTTTAGTTTTTATTTCTGCATTTGACTATATTGTTAGTATGCAGAAATTATAACTAATGTTCTATAAGCATATATTATGCCCCATTTTATATTTTTGGTAATTATAAATGCAAAATCCTCCTGCATATTAATAATTACTTTTTCGACAATACTAATTATCGACATCTTTCATTAAATACTTAATATTTAGAGAATAATGAGTAAAAATGAAAGTATTTCTGCTGTTTCCGGCGATAATTACTATTGTTGCTTATATTATTTCTATAAGCTGAGTAATGAATTTAAGTACGAAACAATAAATCCCTATTTAATTAAAGCATTAAATAGGGATTTCGTTAACAAAATCAAATATGATATTATTGTTTTCTAGCTTCTTGTTCTGAC
>CAZIIZ010000144.1:0-880 GCA_964539225.1 uncultured Hyphomicrobiales bacterium
TCAAGCAGTTACTATCTATTTAGAGCTTAATTGTCCAACTCGGAAAGTTGAGTAACTAAGTTGAAATGTTAATACGTAATTTTTAAATATTTTATAGATTAAAGTATTTTCAATTCCCAAGTCTCTATATAATAATTGCACTTTATAATTAAATGTATCTCCGAATAATACGACAGTTGAATCTAGAATTCTTTCTACAACTCCACCATATTTCTTTACTTCATTCAAACCTTCTTCAAATGCAGCAACATATATACTGTCATTATTTAGATTTTTATTACCTTCTCGCTTGTCAATCACACATCGGAAATCACATTTGGGATAATGAATATTAATCAGAATAATGCATTCTGGATAAAACTTTGAAAATTTCGCATCCATTTCTCGATATCCTTGCGGTAATACCATTTTCATACCTAAAGATTCGTTTATATATGTATTATTTTGAATCCTTCCTGTCGAAAATTCATTTTTAGGTTTAAATATATCCTTATCAGCAACAATGCTAACGAAGATACCGAAAAGACCCATTGTTATGCTAAATATGATTAAAAATGTATTTTGTGCTTTTTTATCTTTATTTTCACTGGTTACTATATCCGTTTCAGTCAATTGATTATTCTCTAATTTATTGATTTTAGAGTTTTTGGGATATAACAACCAATATACAATTGAAAGTATGAAAATATGAACAAAAAACAAATAATTATTTGTAAGAGTAAAAGATACTACTGATAATAACAATGGTAATTGAACCGATAATAGTCTGATTAAAAAATTAATTCTCAATACTCTAAGGGCTAATAACTCATCGTTATTTTGAAATACTTGCGATCGGATTTTATAATAAATTAAGCCCATAGTAGGCAGTAATATTGAG
>CAZIIZ010000144.1:890-6757 GCA_964539225.1 uncultured Hyphomicrobiales bacterium
ATAAATTTGAATATTCGACAAATTTATCAGTAAGAAACAACAATGGCAGTAATTGCCCTAAAAACAAAAATAAATGAATATTTTTCTGAATTTTGATTTCTTTTTCCATAGTTTACGCTTGACCTTCTAACATAATGATACTGAAATTAATTTACCAAACAGCCCCGAATTACTTCGAGGCTGTATGTATATAAAAGCATATTATTCATTAAGAAAAAAATCTTAATAATTATCGATTTGAGCTCTTTGTAATTGATTTGAGTAATCGATATATACAGTTTTCCACTCTGTGAAGATATCAAATACAGTCCATCCGCCTTCGCGGTGTCCATTACCAGTACCTTTAACTCCGCCGAATGGCATGTGAGCTTCAGCACCAATAGTTGGGCTATTGATGTAAGTGATACCGGCTTCGATGTCGCGAATAGCTTGGAAAGCAGCATTTACGTCTTTAGTGTAGATAGAAGAAGATAGACCGAAATCGCAATGGTTTTGCAATTCGATAGCGTCTTCTAATGATTCGCATTTAGTAACGGCAAGTACCGGACCGAATACTTCTTCGTTGAATAAACGCATATCTTTAGTTACGTCAGCGAAAATTGTTGGTTTGAAGAAGTAACCTTTGGCTAAATCGCCTTCAGTTGCTCTTTCGCCACCGCATACTAATCTTGCACCGTCTTCTAAAGCGATTTTGCAATATTTGATTACGTTGTTTAAAGAATTTTCGTGAACCACTGGTCCAACTTCATTGCCTTTGATTAAGCCATCGCCTAATTTCAATGCAGAAGCTTTTTCAGCTAATACGCTGATTACTTGATCGTAAACGTTTTTGTGAACGATTAAACGAGAAGTAGCTGTGCAACGTTGTCCGGTAGTACCGAAAGCACCCCATAGAACGCCTTCGATAGCTAATTCAAGGTTCGCATCGTCCATAATGATTTGAGCATTTTTGCCGCCCATTTCGAGGGAGATTTTTTTATTCAATCTGCCACCGATTTCGCCGATTTTGCAACCGATTTCAGTAGAACCAGTGAAACCAATTACTTGGATGTCTTTGTGTTCTACTATCATGTTGCCCATATTACCTTTACCAAGTAATACGTTGAATACACCAGCAGGAACGCCGGCTTCTTCCATAATTTCAGCGAAAACTACACCTGAATGTGGAGTATCTTTTGATGGTTTGTAAACTACAGTATTACCAGCAGCAATTGCAGGTAAAATTTTCCAAGATGGCACAGCCATTGGGAAGTTGAATGCAGTAATTACGCCAACCACGCCGATAGGAACTCTGAAAGACAAGTTCATTTTGTTTGGCATTTCTGACGGTGCAGTATGACCGAACAAACGACGAGTTTCAGAAGCTGAATAGTAAGCTGTATCAATTGCTTCTTGAACGTCGCCTTCAGTTTCGAAAGTTGGTTTACCCATTTCGCGAGTCATGATACGACCTAATTCTTCTTTTCTGCGATTGAAGATATCGCCAACTTTACGTAAAATATCGCCACGCTTTGGAGCTGGCATATTTTTCCACATTTTGAAAGCATCTTTTGCAGCTTTAGCAGCAGCATCCACGTCAGCTTGACCTGAAAGTGGGAATTCACCGATTACATCTTCTATATTAGCTGGACTGATATTTTTGAAATATTCGCCTGATTGCGGTTCTACCCATTGACCGTTAATGTAATTTTTGAATCTTTGCATAATTCGTTTCTCCATTTAATTGTTAAAAAAATTGATTTCTTAAATAATAATTTGTTCTGAAATATTTAGTTTTACAATTTACGGAAAATAATACTAATTTACAAACAAAATATTTATCTTGACTATATTCTAGCTGATTCATATTTTTCTTAACAATAGCTACACAATAGCAATATCAGTCAAAATAGATGAAACCAAGAAGCATTCTACAGATAAGAAGTCAGTAGCAATTGTCAGCTTAAAGATATTCCTACAATAATCTAACCATTATACGCATCATCTCAATAAACGCCAAGTTGTAATTCCTTAAATGTTTCTTAGGTTTACTATGATTTTACTGTACAAATTTATCAATATAATACTAAACTCAAAAAAATAAAAAATAATTCTTGCATATTGAATCTAATTCACTTATTTTTGTATCTTGAATTGTGGTTCAGTTTTCAAACACGTTAAAGAGGTTACTTATGACTAAACAAGAAATGAAAAAAGAGCGAATCCTGCAGACTGCTATCGAGGTATTCTCGAGGGACGGTTTCCACGGTTCGAAAATCACTAAAATTGCAGAATTAGCCGATGTGGCTGCTGGAAGTATATATTTACACTTTGCTAATAAGGAGCAAATTTTAGAAGAAGTGCTATTTCGCTCTTGGTCTAAAATAAATGATAGAATAGTCGAACTTAGCGAAGATTCGAATTTGACTAATTCAGAAAGAATAATCAATATAACGGGATTTATAGCCGACAGAGTGTTTGAAAATAGGAACATTGCTTCGATGATACTGCAAGAACATCAATTCTGGAGTTCTGCCGAGAATCCTAAACTGAATGATATTGTAAATAGTTCGACTTTATTAGTCAAAAATATTATCATTGAAGGTATGAAAACGGAAGAATTTCGTGCTTCGCTGATTCCGTCTCTTTCAACATCATTTTTTATTGGTGGAGTATGGAGCTTGATGGAATATTGGGCAAATCATTTCAATGATTATACATTAGATATTATCAGAGAGCAAGTCGGTAAATTGGTAGAAAGCAGTTTAAAGTAATTTCGTTAATAGATTGAGAATAAACTAATACATATAAATAAGGTATTACATAGATGTCAAAGACAAGAAAATATTTGCTAATGTTATTGCTCGGAGCTTCGTCAGCATTCACCTTGAATGCTCAAATGACTTTGCCCGGTGCGGTAGAGATGGCAATCAAAAAAAACAGCGGAATAAAGTCTTATCAAAAGGCTTTAGAAAGCAAGGACGAACAAGTGTCGGTATCGTGGGGCAAATATGCTCCAACGCTTTCGTTAGAAGCTACATACACCCATTTGGACAACAAATTAGAGATTGATTTAGCTCCAATTCGTTCGGCTATGATTCAGCTCAATGCAAAGGATCAAGTCAGCTTAAAAAACTTAGAATCAATTGCTAAAACCGGACAACCTTTGGATGCCCAAACTCAGGGATTATATTATAAAGGTGCATTGGCACAATTAGAATCTTTGCTTCCGGCATTCAAGGAAACGATGAAAGAGCAAAATTATCCAGCTGCGAGATTGACTCTGAAACAGCCAATTTTCACAGGCGGAAAAATTGGAGCCGGTGTCGATGCCTCTGAGGCTCAACGAGATATGGCGAAAGTGAAATTAGACGGCGAAACCGAAGGATTAATTTCAAATGTAGTTTCATACTATTTGAATGTATTATTAGCTCAAGAAAATTTAAAAGTTCGCCAAAGCGTTTACGAAGGCGTGAAAAAGCACCAAGATCGAGCCGACAAATTAATGCTTCAGGGAGTAATAGCTAATAATGATAAATTAAGAGCTGATGTAGCTTTGTCTGAAGCAGAAAGAAATCTAGATGAAGCTAAAGAAAAATTAAACATATCTAAATCGGCATTGAGTTCAGTTTTGGAATTGTCCGACGAAGAAATGCAAAACCTAAGCGAAAGCTTGATATTTGCTAATATCAATATGGATATTAAATCATTTATCCAAGATTCTAAAGCTAATAACACGAACTTATTACAATTGCGAGCCGCCGGTAAAGCTCTGAATGCCAAAGCCGATGCTAAAAATGCTGATTATTATCCTACAATTTATGGATTCGGTTTCTATAATGCTTTTGAACATTATTTGAGTGCTTTGGATCCCAAATGGGGCGTTGGAGTTGGTTTGCAGTACGATTTATTCAATGGTTTTCAAAACAAAAATGAATACGAATCAGCTAAAGCAGAAGCAGAATCTATAGAATATTTGGCGAAAGATGCCGAACGCAAAATCGTATTATTGGTTCGTAGCCAATATATGAATATGAATTTGGCTAAGGACAGCTATTTGAAATTAGAATCTACTAAAATTCAAGCAGAAGAAAATTTGAGACTTAATTCTAAGCGATTCGAAGAAGGCTTAGGCACTTCATTGGAAGCTTTAGACGCTCAATTAGCTTTAGAGGGAGTTTTATTGAAACGAGTGGCAGCACTAAACGAATACTATCAAAATATGTCTGCTTTGTATCAGACTATCGGAAAGACTTCCGAGTTCGTAAATTTCTGGGCAAATAATATAAAATAATAAATTGGAGCAAATTAGCAATGAAAAATTCTATAAAAATAGTAATCGGACTATGTGCCGTCGGCTTAATCGTTTTGTTTTCTATAATCTTAATTAACAAATTATCTCAGAATGATGATAGATTAATTCGTACCGGACAAATTGAAATGCGTGAATACGATGTATCGTCGAAATTGCCCGGCAGAATCGAATGGATTAAATTCGAAGAAGGTGCAATCATCGGATTGAACGACGAAGTATTCAAAATCACAGATAGAGAAGTTCGTGCGAAAGTGGCACAAGCAGACGGAGCTGTCGAATCCGCTCAAGCTCAATACGATATGGTGAAAGAAGGATCCCGCAGCGAACAAATCGAAATGGCTGAAAAGAAATATTTAGCTGACAAAAGCCAATATGAATTAGCCGAAAAGACATTCAACAGAATGAGAAACCTATTCAACGATAAATTGATTTCTGCTCAGGATTTCGACGGAGTAGAATATAAATTCAAAGCTGCGAAGGCTTCTATGGATGCTTCATTAGCTCAATACGATATGGCTAAAAAGGGTGCAAGAAGCCAAGAAAAACGTATGGCTTCCGGTCAAGTCGATAGAGCTGTGCAGTCTCGTGAAGAAGCCAGAGCCTATTTAGACGAAACAATTATTCGCAGTCCTTGGGGCGGTATAGTTTCTAAACGTTACGTTGACGTAGGCGAATTAGTCGCCACCGGTTATCCTGTAATTTCTATCGTCGATACTACTGACTCATGGGCGGAATTGAATCTTCCAGCTCCGGAATTAGAAAAAATTAAAATTGGGATGGTAATCAAAGGCAGAGTACACGGCATCGGTACTACCGAGAGCTTCAAAGTAGTTAGCTTTTCGGCGATGGCGGACTTCGCTAATTGGCGTTCTACTGCCGATAAGTCAACTTTCGACGTGCGTTCGTTCACAGTGAAATTAGTTCCAGTAAATAAAAACATTCCTTCGCTTCGTCCCGGAATGACGGTCAGCTTTGACTTAATTCATTTACAATAGCAAGTGCTGAATATGAAATTTAGAACTAAAACATATTACTTCGTAATCAATGAAATTCGCAAACTAAAGCAAGCTCCTTTGCCCGTGATTATAGCATTCGTTATGCCGATAATCGCTTGGTTTTGCTTGTCGTTTACGTTTCAAAATTCTACGATAGAGAATATGCCATTCGTAGTAGTTGATTACGACAATAGTCCGCTTTCTCGGATGGTAACCCGAAGTTTGGATGCTACTGGATACTTGAAATTAATTGATATAGTGTCGAATCCGGATTTGGCTATCGAACAATATCGCAAGATGGAAACATATTTTATCGTTACTATACCGAAAGATTTTCAGAAGAAAATCAAAGGAGGCACAGGTACGCAAGTGAATGTGCAGTTTAATGGTGCGAATCTTATGTATTCTAAAATTGGATATAAAGCCTTTGCTCAAACTCTTTCGACTATTTCGTCTGGAATTACTATTAAACGATTACAAGCTAAAGGGCTAGCTCCTGACGATGCTTTGGCTAAGGCTGTTCCGATAACCACCGAGCTTCATATTATCGGCAATCCATATCTAAATTATGCTATATA
>CAZIIZ010000145.1:0-6747 GCA_964539225.1 uncultured Hyphomicrobiales bacterium
GCTCACGATAGTAATTTTGTGAATATGGTGGTTAATCAAACCATAGTAGGCGATTCCACTTATCATATTTCTGCTGCGAATATATTAAATTATGGAGAAAAGTATTATTGGAAAGTGCAGTACGTAACTGATACTTTAGCTGCTTGGTCGCAGACTTATAATTTTACGACTGAGACTCAGAACCAAATGGCTTCTCCGACATTGGTATATCCCGCTAATTTGCAAGCGAATGTTCCGAAAAATGTAAAATTATTCTGGAATGCTCAAGCAGGAGCTATTAGCTATAAATTGCAAGTGGCTAATGATGCACTTTTTGCTGATTTAGTAATCGACAAAGTCGGAATAACCGATACTGCTATGTATTGCTTAACACTATTAACTAATAGGCAATACTATTGGAGAGTAGCTTCGATGGGCGACGGCTCTTCAAGTTGCTGGAGCGAAGTCTGGAATTATAAAACAGGAATTAGTTCTAATTCAGGTTTAGTAGCGAACTATCCATTCAATGGCAATGCTAACGACGAAAGCGGCAATGGTCATAATGGTACAGTTCAAGGCGGTGCTTTACTTACTCAAGATAGAAATGGATTAGTAAATAGTGCATACAGTTTTGATGGACAAAATGATTGCATCGATTTAGGAAATTATTTCAATTTCCAAAATTTTACTCTATCATTATGGGTAAATCCAGCATCTACACAAATGACTTATGCCGATATTATTGATAATAATCATACTGATTATCAGAATTTTGTGTTGCAACAAAGTGGCTCAACCACTAATCAATTTACTTGGGGTGCATCGTACGCAGGAGGACTCAGTTTGGGATATCTTACTCCTGATAGTTGGTACAATGTGGTAATTGTTAAAAGTACAAGCGGAAGCTATCTATACAAAAATAACGTAATTATAGACAGTAATAATATTACCGCAAATATAAATTACGCAAACCAATACCTAAGAGTTGGTCGTTGGGGCGGCGGAGGAAGATATTTCAATGGTAAAATTGATGATATTACTATCTACAATAGAGCTTTAAATCCAATTGAGATTAATTCCTTATATACAGGCAATGGTACTGGTGCAGCTGAAGTTACTTTAGTTTATCCGGCTAATAATGAAATTAATACTACGCTTAATCCTATGCTTAAATTTAATCTCGTAGCTACTGCTACTAATTATCATATTCAAGTATCAAGCAATAGTAATTTCACAACTCTTGTATATGACCAATATATTAGTGATACTACTTTTACGGCAAACGGATTATCTTCCGGCACTCAATATTACTGGAGAGTAATGGCTTACACTCCTCAATATGCTGGAGGATGGAGTCAAGAACGAAATTTCACTACGCTTCAGGGTGTATTGAATTATCCATTGCTTGCTACTCCGGCAAATAATGCTACCGACAGACCACGCACTCTCGACTTACAATGGAATTCCGTAGCCGGAGCTACTTCTTATGTAGTCGAAGTGGCTGATAACAATGACTTTGTGAATCCAATAATCAATCAAGAAGTCAGCGGATTAACATTTAATTTGACTAATCTAAGCTATTACACTCAATATTATTGGAGAGTGAAAGCTAAAAATTCCGTACAAATTAGTGAGTGGAGCGAAGTAAGACACTTCCGTACTGCTCAATTAGTGATTAATCCTCCGATTTTGGTGTCGCCTGCATCTTACGCTCAGAATGCACCGATTAATCAATTGCTTACTTGGAAGCAAACAAACGATGCACTGATGTATTATATAGAAGTATCAGCTTCCTCAGACTTCGGAGTAATTCTATATACTCAGTCTTCTGCGGACACTACTTTCCAATTAAACGATTTGAATTATAACACTCAATATTTCTGGAGAGTAAAAGCATCTAATGGTGGAATCAAAAGTGCTTGGAGCGAAGTTCGCAATTTCAAAACTTTTGAATTATTCTTAACGACTCCAGTATTAACTTCGCCAATAAATAATATATTAAATCAAACATTGGTATTCAATTTGGAATGGCAAGCAGTAGATGCAGCTACTAAATATACAGTACAAGTATCGACTTCTTCAAGCTTCTATTCTAATGTAGTGGACGTAAATAATATTACTGCTACTACTTTCACCACTACCAATCTGCAATACAATACTCAATATTATTGGAGAGTGAAAGCAGAAAATGCTACGCTCAGAAGCAACTGGAGCGAAGTACGAACATTCACAACCAAAGCAAATACTTTGAACGGTCATACTTATACTCCGGTATTTGTTAGTGCTGGAATCAATTGGGATGATGCAAATACTTCTTCAATCTTTATGGGCGGTCATTTAGCTACAATTTCAACATCTGCTGAAAATGATTTAGTTTATAACTTAATTAACGAGAGCAAATATTGGGTAGCTAATTTCGATGGCAACCAATTGGGTCCATGGCTCGGAGCTTATCAGCCGAATAATTCTGCTGAACCAGCCGGCAGCTGGACTTGGGTAACGAATGAGCCATTCACATACACCAATTGGTTTGGTACTGAACCTAATAACAATAATCCAAATGGGAACGAGAATAGAATTCATTATGTAGGCAATAGTAATTCATGGAATGATTTGCCTAATACTTATTTACTAAAAGGCTATGTAGTCGAAACTGAATCGGTAGTAGTGCCGGAATTGATTACACCTTTGGATTTAGCTTCCAATTCCACTCGTACTCAAGAATTGCTATGGCTTGCTCACTATAATTCTACTTCTTACCGAGTACAAGTATCGACAAGTAGTAACTTCAGTAGCTTTGTAGTTAATCAGGTTTACACAACTGCTTCAACAACGGTAACCGGATTACAATATAATACTTCTTACTATTGGAGAGTACAAGGTATCAACGGACAGAATACTTCAGCTTGGAGCGAAGTTCGTGCATTTATGACCGAACAAAATCCAATATTAGTCGGGCTTGTGGCTTATTATCCGTTCAATGGCAATGCCAACGATGAGAGCGGAAATAATCACAACGGTACAGTAAACGGAGCTACTCTGACCGAAGATAGATTCGGAAATGAGAATAAAGCTTATATTTTGAATAATGGAAATGCTATAAATACATCATTCACAGGGGTTTTGGGTAGCACTCAGAGAACTCTTAGTGCATGGATAAATTACAATCTAATAGACAATACAACTAGAGACGTAATTGGTTGGGGAACAAATACTCCCGGCAATGCTTTTAGATGTGGGTTTAATTATTCCGGCTCTAATTGCTACGGTGTTCATAGTGATTTAGCATCTAGCAGTAAAGTATATCAGATGACTTCAGATGCAAATTGGCATTTATATACTTGGGTGGTTCCGAATATTCCTAATCCAACAATTAGCGATATTAAAATTTATAGAGATGCTTTGCAACTAACAGAATTGTCTTGTACAGTAGCATCTCAAACTATTCCGGTAAATACTTTGCAAGGATTAGATTTGTATATGGGGAATTTGAATGGCGGTAAATTAGACGACATCCGCATTTACAACCGAGCATTAAGCGAATCAGAGATTCAAGCATTGTACAATGATCAGCCTGCATTAGTAGTTGCTACTCCGGTATTAACTATTCCGGCAAACAATGCAACTAACATACCGACTAACATCAACTTACAATGGCAAGCTGTCAGCGGAGCAACTGCATATAGATTGCAAGTCTCTACTTCAGCCGATTTCTCTACTACTTTAGTAAATGAAACAAGTCTAAGCGGAACAAGTTATGCTTTAAGTAACCTGCCGAATAATACTCAGTATTATTGGAGAGTTCGTGCCGTAAACGGTATTTCAACAGGACTTTGGAGTAACGCAAGAAACTTCACAACAATTCAGCCGACAGCTACTTGGACTTACAGCTTCGTAAACTACGACTTCGGTTCAGTTGATGTTGGCACAAATTCACAAGTTACTTTAAACTTAACAAACACAAGCAATACAGCTTGCACGTTGACAAGTTTAGGACTTGACGACCAAACTCGATATTCAATATCAGGAGTTACTTTGCCGTTAACATTGCAAGCCGGAGGAACTCATGCGATAACGCTTACATTCACTCCAAATGCTTCAGGAGCAACACAAGCAAAATTAACTTCAGTGATTCAAGCCACAACCCAGAATATTACACTTCGCGGAACTGGCAGAATCCAAACACCGCCACCGACTTTGGCTTACTCATCTCTAAATCCATTCAATGGCAATAGTGGTGTGAATCCGGCAAGTGCGACCGCCGAAGAACACTTTGAATTTAGAGTAAAATACACGGACGAAGGCAATTATTCACCAATGCTCGGCTTCCCGAAATTGATGATTGACTTAAATGGCGATGGCGATTATAACGATGCCGGCGAATATGCCACTTCTATGTCTGCCGCTGATAATAGCGATAATAACTATGTCGATGGCAAAGAATATGTACTACATATTCAATTGTCTAATCCTGGCACTTTGCACTATAAATTCATGGCAAAAAATAGTCAAGGCGTAGATGCATTAGGAATTGGCTCAAGCTCAATAACAGGACCGGTTGTCATGTCTCCGGTGGTTGATTTGAAATTATTCGCAAGCGACATTCAATTTTCGGACTTAACTCCGAACTTAGGACAAGTAATCACCGTATCGGCTACGGTTCATAACGGTTCTAACTTTACAGCGAATAACGTAAGCGTTAAAGTCTATAAAGAAGATACGTTCTTACAAGAGTTCACTATTCCTCAAATTAGTGCTAATTCTCAGCAAACAGTATCACTGACTACTTCATTTGCAATTCCTGATTTCTATCCAATTAAAGTAGTAGTAGATGAAGCGAATACAATAACAGAAACAAATGAATTGAACAACTTCGCAATTCGCCCAATAATAGCCGGAGATTTTGCCGTGCCGGGTTCTATAGAAGCCACTTATCATGTTAGTCCGGGCTTTATCTGTAATTACGGATGGGTTAGCTATTACGGACACGTACAATACGTAGGCGGCTATGATCCTGATACCGACGTGAGCGGTGCTGAAGTTCAAATGACAATTCAAGAAACAGGACAAGTAATCATCGCTCATACTGACGTAAACGGAAATTATAATATTTATTTCCAAACTCCGGGCTATGGCACATTTACTTTAACTTCATACATTACTGACTATACTTTATCGACTACAACCTTACCGGTTACATTCACTGTTGGAAATTGTGCACCGCCGACATTGCCCGATTTATCGAGCTATATCAGTTTGCCAAATACTTGCTATTTCGTGAATGATAACATTATGGGAACAGCGTCAATAACAAATAATGGTTATTCCGCTGCCGATAACGTATTAGTTAGAATTTATAGCGACGATAACTTAATTTACGACAACACGTTCGCAACTATTGCTAAGGGAGAAACCAAGAGTATTCAATTCCAATTCAATACTTCTACTGTCGGCAATCATAGTATTACAGTACAAGTCGATCCATTCAATACTGTCGATGAACTATCTGATTGGAATAATAATTATAGTAGAACAATTTATGTATATCCACATCAACCGGATTTAACTCCGAATTACATAAGTGTTTATCAAAGTAATACAATTAATCCATATACTCCGATTTCAGGCTATCCGGCAAATCTGTATTTCAACGTTCACAACAATACTTGCGAACCATCCGGAACTACAACCGCAAATATCTATGATATTTTCAATGGCAACACGATTTTGATAGCCAATAAACCATTACCGACAATTGATGGACTTTCAAACTTTGGATTCAATATCGCAGATTATTCATTCATCGGAGCAGGCGTTCATACAGTGAAAATTGTAGTAGTTCCTCCGGCAAATGAATGGATCACTACAAACAACGAATATTCTATTAATGTAACTGTACTTCCGGCATTACCAGAAATTGTGATTAACAGTGATGTAAGCACATCAGTTGCAAATCCTGCGGTTGGCGATGGCGTAACGTTATCGACTACAGTTATTAATAATGGCTATGCCGAAGCTGGCGATTTCTACGTGAAATTCTATTTGAATAATGTTCAAATAGGCGATCCGGTATTAATCCAAAACTTAGGAATCGGCGAAACTCAAACAGCTTCAATTAATTGGACAGTTACAGATTGCCCAAAAATATTTAGAGTAACTGCCGACGAAGCTAACTTAGTCGAAGAGTATAATAATTACAATGAACGATTTACAAATGCACGCGACTTCTGGCCAGATGTTAGTTTGTATCCGGGAGCTGGAATAACTTATGCACATATAAGCGTTTTGGTTGGTACAAATGTTTACTTGAAATCATTCATCCATAATAGCGGAATATTAGCCGCTAATAATGTGCCTATAGCATATTCTTTGGATGGTACTCCTTTGGCTGTAGATTTATTGCCGAAGATAAACGCAAATGCTGCAGAACTGTCGCAAGTTCAGCACGTATTTATGAATGTTGGCGACTATGTAGTTAGAATCAAAGCTAATTCCGATGCTTTGGGCAATCCATCGTATTGCGAAGCAAATGATAATAATAACTTAGCTTACATTTATGTACATGTATATAATATTAAGCCTGATTTAGAAATTTGGTCTGAAGAAGTTTCTCCGACTGAATTGAATCCGGACACTAACGAACGAATCACTCTATTTGCGTCATTCAGAAACGTCGGACAAATCAATTCCGGTGCGTTCAATGTACGCTTCTTAGTAAATAGCACGCAAGTGGGCAATACCGTTCGAGTTAATGGATTAAATCAAGGC
>CAZIIZ010000146.1:0-6746 GCA_964539225.1 uncultured Hyphomicrobiales bacterium
CCGGATGTAAGCACACGAATATAATTTACTTTGCTAATGGTATCGCTAATACCGTCTCTCCAAACTTTTAGGCTAACAGTATAGAATCCGGGATGTTCATAACTAAAGCTTGGGTTCTTTTGAGTGGATTTGTGTCCATCGCCGAAATTCCATTCATAGCTTTGAGGATTACCGGTAGATAAATTGAAAAATTCAATTGGCATACTAATTACGGCTACCTGCGACGAACTTGAGAATTCTGCATTCAATTCTGTGGCAGGTCTGATATTGCTAAAGGAGCGTAGATTGCTATCTTGCCCAGCGATGATAATCCTGTCTTGGAGTTTATCCGATGTCATTTTGCCTATAAAATCATTGCTTATATTAATTGAAGCAAGTTCCGCAATTGTATTCAAATCTGTGTAGATTATTTTCGCTACATCGGATCCAACTTCCTTTTTGATTACATTTGCTACTATCATAATGCTGTCAGTAGAATACATCATTTCGGTTACTCTAATACCATCAAATTTTTTCACTTTTCCGGTGCTTTGATTCAATAAATATATAGCATCATTCTCACCAATGCGAGTATTAACATCCTGCACTGTAGCTATTGCTATTTTGTTGTTGTCATTGGAGAATAGAATGCCGTTAATGGCGTAAATATTTGGAATGGATAATGCTACTTTTTTTGTAGTATCGGTAGTATTGAATAAAACAACTTGGTTTTCAGTTTGAGCACATGAAGCTACTGCTATAATATTATTATCACGGGAATTTCCTATATAAGTAACTTCTCCGGTAGCTTTATTGGTGAATTGCGGGAGCTTCATGTCTTTGAGTTTTATTCCCAAATTAATATTCCAAGAAGAAATATAAGAATTGGTTAATGTATCTCCAGCAATCGTTCTTTCCAGATATGTAGATGCTACCAGTAAATAATTTGTACCGTTTTGGAAAGTCAATTTATGGGAAATTTTCTTTACTATACTATTTTGCGTGCTTGGGATTATGCTAAATGCTCGCAATTGAGTTCCATCATTAATATTGATTATGCGAACAGAATCAATTCCCGGTCCTTTGCAATTTTGAGCGTAACCTAGAGCAAGATAGTTATCGCTTGCATCGACAGCGGCAGAATTAACTATCGCATTGGCAGTGCAATCGTTAGAATCTAAAGCAGAAACTGAAAATTCTTTATCTGCTCTGCCGGTAAACAAATCATTGATTTTAAAGAATGATTCATTATTGCGTACGGCAACGGTGTACAATTTCTTGCCATCGCTGGAATTGCTTAATAATGCAATAGGATTTATCGACTTGTTATGTTCTAAATAGCCAGTGTTTGCTGTCCAATATTCATCATTATTTATTGCGGTTGGGTTGATTTTATCAGTAGCCCAAACGCCGGAATTCTGTGTAGTCAAATTAATTTTGCTTGTCTTATCGCTATTGAGTCCTGTGATTACAACGGAATTATCGTCGATGTTATACACTCCGAATTTACTACGATTTATGTTGCTGACGAAAATATTATTTTTGTTATCCAATACGAAAAGTTGAGAATTCAAATTTTGAATCTGCGACAATTGAGTTGAGAATATCCCAGAACGAATCGCTTTATAGAATGGAGCTACGTTTTGATTATACAAATATAATCCCATATCGGAGGCGAGATACACTCCTTCTGGAGTAGATTCTAAATCAGAAATATTGCCATTGAACGAAGCTCTTAAAGAAATTGTATTGAGTATGTTTCCGTCATAATCAATTGCAGAAGCGTCGCCATTTCTAATCCAGAATAATTGGTTATTAGAAAATTTCAACTTTCCTGAGTTAATTGCAGGATTGATAAGCACCCAATCATAGTTTACTCCAGGAGATTTAATTAATCCATTGCTCGTCAACAGAAAGATAGTGCCGGCTGTATCTATTTCTAAGCTTGACACATCTGTATAATCTGTTGGTAAATTTATGTCATTCCAATTATAGCCTAATTTGTTGATTGATTTTAGATTGTTACCTTTAATAGCACAAAATCCTATGCCTTTAGAATTATACTTCAAACTGATTGAACGATTATTAATATCCATATTGGTAGTCTCGTACCAAATTTTGCTTTTTACGTTTGATTTATATAACTTGTTATTATTAAGAACTATAAGCTCATTTTGATTAGAAATCATTTGCTCGATATTTTCGTTTCTTAAATTAAAACGACTATATCGCCAAGTAGTTCCTCCGTTCAAGGACTCTATTATTTCATTATTTACCAATGCAAATGCTAAAGTATCTCCGATATTGCTTCCTCTGGTGCAGGAATAATTTGATTGAGCTGTCGAAATCGCATTCACATAAGTAAAAATTTTATTTAATTCAGTGCCGGTGGCAGATTTTTTATATACCGCATCCGAAGTCGAGATGAATAAATCGGAATTACGATTGAATAAAAGACCAAATATTTTAGTTGATGTACTTGCCACTAATTCTAAAGTACCGTTTTTTAGTAAAAACACTCTGTTTAGATTGTCCCATACATACACCTTGTTATCATTAATCACATAATCCAATAGCGTTTCTGTTCCTACTGGACTCAATACGCTATTCCAATTAGCTCCACCATTGGCAGAATAATATAGAGCATTCATTCGCATCACATAAATAGTATCAGCTATCACAAATCCGTTATAGGAACTCGGAGTAAATCCTGTACTATTCACTAATTTCCAACTTGTCCCACCATTAGTAGAACTATAAATTTGTCCATATTTCGGGAATAAAAATAATTGAGAACCCAAATACAGCACTTTATCTGTTTGGAAGTCGTTTGTGGGCAGAGTTACTTTGCTCCATAGCGATTCAAACTCGGAATACTTATACAAACTTCCGCCCTGAGTAACTGCAAATTTATTTGTCGGTGTAAAAATCAATCTCTCGCAATTATCTAATCCCGGCAAAGTGAGAAGTGTATCAATTCCTCCGGTTGAATTAGTGCGAATATGCCATTTGCCTTCGTCTGAATTGTATTCAGAATAATATAAAGTTCCATTTGATGTATGGAAAGCATTTTTAATCAGAGGAATTTGCTCAGGATTATATTTCGACCAAGTAAGCGATTGTTCTGTAGCATTTGTGATTCCCAAAGTAGCTAAAGCAATACATAAATATATTATATACTTCATATTATATTTCCTTATAAATTACAATTTTCACTATTTCAATTAACCATACATTGTTATAATTACGTATGGTATTTATTAGATAAACAAAAATAATAAAAATTTTGCTAACTAATTTAAAATATAATCAATATATTTGAGTTTTTTTTCGAGAATATATTTAAACTATGAAAATAAGCGTAATTATTGTTACAAAAGATAGAAAAGAAGACTTGCAAATTACTCTTGCAGGTTTTTTTAAGCAAACTTATAAAGATTATGAGATTATTCTGATAGATAATGCCTCTACTGATGGCACTAAGGAAATGATTCCGGCTGAATATCCTGAAGTTAAATATCTGTGGTTGCCGGATAATTTTGACATTCGCAGTATTAATATTGGAATTGAGATGTCGGAAGGCGAAATTATCTGGAGAACGGATAGTGACAGTCATCCGGAAACTGAATTTGAGTTCCAAAAAGTAGTGAATATCTTCAAAAAACATCAGGATATTGACATTATATCTATGGAAGACGTAGAAGTACGCAAGAATAATGAAATTTGGGATTGGTATCCGCTGCCGCACGATAAAATTAACGTGCCGGAAAAGGGTTACGTTGCTCATATATTTCCCGGAACAGGAGCGGCAATTAGAAAAAAGGTATATGATAAGATCGGTGGTTTCTGGGAATTTGGTTTTGAGGAACTTGACTTTTGTACTCGTGCAATCGTGGCTGGATTTCGCATCCGATACTTCCCGAATATAAGAGTTTTGCATTATTCTACTCCAACGGAACGTAATAGTAGCGAGAGATGGATTCGTATTTCTAAGCAATTCGTTCGATATAATTTAAAATACTTTCCGCCCTTAGCAGCGGCGTGGCGTTTTTGCGTAATTTTTATTTCGCAAATACTGATGGCAATTATTTCTCGTATCAATATACTTGCAATTCTCGAGGGAATGCTTTCAATGTGTGCAGTCGCATTGCAAACTTTTCGCTCGGAACGTTGCGTTGTGCCGAAGGAATTAATCCCCCAAATAACTTTAGGTACCAGCTTAACGAAAATGCAATTCAGATTCTTCAAGCACATTATATTTAATAAAATTAAAAGATTATTCCAAAGATGAAAATACTTCAATTAGCTCCCAGAGTTCCATTTCCGGAAGATGATGGAGGCAAAATAGGCATAGCGAACATTACAAAAGAGCTTTCTAAACTTGGTGCAGATATTACGATGTTGTATCTATTTAGTGATGAAGCTGATTTAAATATTCCTGAATATGCTTATGATTATGCAGAGATTATTCCGGTCGAACACAACACTCGAAATTCTATTTCCAGAATCATTAGGTCTATTATCACTCAGAAATCACTTTTTATAGAAAAGCATTCATCTAAATACGTTTTGAATTTTGTTGATCACTTCTTAAAAGGACGTGATTTCGACATTATTCATTGTGATCATTCTTCGATGGTGCCTCTCGGACTTTATTGCCAATCTATTTTAAAGTGTCCGATAGCTCTTCGCTTACATAATTTAGAGTGGACAATTTGGCAAAGATACGCAGACTCTTTGTCTTCAGTTAATCCCAAACGTCCTTTTATCCAAAATCAAGCTGATTTATTGAAAAAATATGAGGCTTCAATCCTTCCGAAAATGGATATATCCTTTGCGATAACTGATGTGGACAAAAAGATTGCTGAATCAATGGCTCCGAATGCTAAATTAACTATTGCAAGTGCCGGAGTAAATCTTGACGAATGGATTTCGGATGCAAACGTTTCGCGAAATTCTAATGAAATGATTCATGCAACTGTTTATAGATGGATTCATAATCTCGACGCTATTACTTGGTTTGCTGACAAGGTATTTCCACTTGTTTCTGAATTTAATCCGGATATTCGCCTAACTCTTTTGGGCAAATCTGCTCCTGAATGGCTTGGAAAATATCATGAAAAGTTTGATTTTGTTGGTTATGTGCCTGAAGTACAATCTCATTTAAACCGAGCAGGAATTTATATAGCTCCTTTATTTGTCGGCGGAGGTATTCGCATTAAGATTTTAGAAGCTATGGCTATGGAATTGCCTGTAATTGCTTCTCCGATAGCTGCCGAAGGAATTAATGCAAGCCAGTCCGATGGTCTTTTCATTGCTAATAATGAAGAAGAATTTGCTAAACATATTAAATTGCTTACTTCAAATTTAGAATTGCGAAATTCCGCCGGCAAAGCAGCCCGAAAATATATTGAACTAAACTATTCTTGGTCTGCGAGCGTTAAAATCATTTTCGAAGAATATAAAAAGTTATTAAATATATAAGGAATTAAAACTATGATACGCAATTTATATACTAAAAGAATTGAAAATATGCCTACTTCAATATTTTCAACTATGAGTATGCTTGCTAACGAACATAAAGCAGTTAATTTAGGTCAGGGATTCCCTGATTTCGATGGTCCGGAATGGATAAAAGATGAAGCTTACTCTGCTATGAAGTCAGGAAAGAATCAATACGCTCCTTCGGCAGGTATTTTCTCTCTTCGACGAGCTATTCAGAATGTCTATGAGCGTCATTATAACTTATCAGTATCTGCCGACACAGATATTACAATTACCGCAGGAGCTACAGAAGCTCTTTTCTCTACGATTTTAGCTCTTTTTGAAGCCGGAGATGAAGTAATAATGTTTGAACCATTCTACGACGCTCATCAAGCAAATGTAATGGTAGCCGGAGCAACTCCCGTATATGTTACTTTGCATGCTCCGAACTTTAATTTCGACGAAAAAGAACTTCAATCAGCTGTAACAGAACGTACTAAAGCTATTATCATCAATAATCCACATAATCCAAGCGGTAAAGTATTTAAAAAAGAAGAATTAGAAGCTATTGCAGACTTTGCGATACGCAATGACATCTTAGTTATAAGTGATGAAGTTTATGAATTCCTTACTTTCGATGATGCCGTACATATTCCAATTGCTACTTTGCCCGGAATGAAAGATAGAACAATTACAATATCTTCTACGGGAAAAACTTTTGGTTTGACAGGATGGAAAATAGGTTATACAGTAGCTAATTCTAAGTTGACAGAAGCTATTAGAAGGATTCACCAATGGACTACCTTTGCTGTAAACACTCCCGGACAACATGCAATGGCTGCTGCATTTGATAAATTAGATGATTATCTTCCTGAATTACGTAATTTATACTTGAACAAGCGTAATTTAATGTTAGAATCACTTAAAAACACTAAGTTCACAGCTATTAAACCTTCCGGCTCATATTTTATGTTTGCTGAAATACCTGATTTACATTCTCATTCAGATATGGAATGTGCTTTAGAGCTTGTTTCAAGATGTAAAGTAGCTACAATTCCTCCTTCAGTATTTTATGGCAATTCAGATGAAGGCAAAAAACTATTAAGATTATGCTTTGCCAAACAAGATTCAACTATTGTCGATGGCATAGCAAATATGGCGAAGTACTAGACCAATCTAAACCTTCGGAAGGGTTAAGAAACCTTCCGAAGGTAGTATCGAATTATTACCTTTTATGTTGTAAATCAAGGACTTTTTTAAGTCTTCGCAAAAAAGTCCTTGCC
>CAZIIZ010000147.1:0-6726 GCA_964539225.1 uncultured Hyphomicrobiales bacterium
TGAGATTTAGTAATATTCTGTTTCGTCTTCGTGAATGGTGTTGTTTGAGATTCCGATTTTGCAAGTCTTCGAGCGAATACCGGAATTTTAAATAATTTCTGCTAATAATATTTTTAAGATTTAGTATATGAAATAGCTAATGATTATTACAGAACAACTTTGAAAGCCATTCACAATATAAATATTAATTCTACGTTTAAAATAATTTCATATTAATTAAGGAGCATTTCAATGAGATTTTTTCAAAGTTTAATAGTTTGCGTTGTTTTATTTTCATTTTTCCCTTCATGCAAAGAAGATTCAACTTCCACTCCTATAATTCAAAATCATAACAAAAAGATTTATTACAATCAACAATATTCTGATATGAATGATAATTCTCCAAAGTCGTATTCAGTATGGGAATATGATTTAGAATCAAAAGTAAAAACCAAAATACTCGACACCGGATTTGTTTGCTCTAACTTTTTAAATAATGAATTTGCATTTATTGATGCGGACAATCGCTTGAATTTATACAATCTTAATTCGAAAACAAAAATCAAATTATTGGACGAGGCAAATAGTCAAATTTCTGAAGTATTCTTATCCTCAACCGGAAAATTTGTTTATTTCGAAGCAAGATATGATGAAGCAAATAGTAAAGCTATTCGTGATTTATATATCGGGACTAAAGCTAATATTAAAGAAAAACTAGTTTCTTCCAACATGGACAAAGAATGCGTTCCAGAATTATATTTCAATACTACCAAAATTGCTTATGGAGTGTCTGATGCAATTGGCTCAAATGATACTTTAATCATAGTTGATATTGCGAGTGCTAAAATCGAATACACTACCACAAATGTTAATGTTTATCATGATTGGTATCAAAGCTTTAGTGGCTCAAAAACAACAAACTTAGTAACAGCAATGTCTTTTTACGCTTCAGATGCAACCCAAAGCGGAAAGATAGTCTTAATCAATCCATATAAAAATGAATCTAATTTCCTAAATAATTCTTCAACCCAAAAGTATGGTCCGGTATTTTCACCCGACGATACGAAAATAGCATTTTATGAAGCGAATGCAGAAACTAAACGAATTTCAATATGCTACTGTAATGTGGACGGCACATCCCAAGTAACAATCAAGGACATTACAGATGCGGAACTTTATCCTTTTACTTTGAAGTGGTTAGACGCAAACCATATACTATATTCTATGGTGAAAGAACATGATGACAATCTAAATACCACAAATATAATTGATATACGCACTGGCGATATTACATCATTTGATAATTATTCATTCTTTTTACCATGGATGTAAGTTGTAATCGTTCGTTATTTTTAAGCACTATAACTAAAATCGCCTTCTATCTGATAATTATATCGAATAGAAGGCGATTTAATAAATATTAAGCATAAATCAAAGTGTCCAATACGGTATTATGATTATTCAGTTAATAGTCGAGTAATCCTGAAAAAGCTGAATATCAAGCAGTTAAATATTCTAAAGATTTTCAAAATTTTATTCCTAACGACATATACGGTGTTACAAATATTTTTTCTTCATTTTTATAATAATCCTTAAAACTTTGAGGTTTGTTGCCGCCGATTAATCCAAATCCGATTATACCGCCTAAGTTTACGTAGCATGGCACATCGGCAACCGAGAAATCAATAATATAGCCCGGTCGGAATTCATTCCACAGTTCAAAGCCGTTATAATATTTCTTTTCGGTATTCTCATAAAAAGAGTTATACGCCGGAAATAATTTATATTCGATATTTAATCCCTTCCAGATAAATCTGCTGTAAGAAATTTCTATGCAGGGAGCGTGAGTTTCTCCAAAATCATATTTGATATTCTGATAGCAAAGTCCTAAAGATACTACATCTTTATCAGTAATCTTATATCCAAAATTAATATCATACACTCTGCTTAAAAATATTAACGGACTGAAGTCCACGCTCCATTTATAATTTTTTGGAGTTGCTTCTTGAGCATACAATTCACTACCGAAAGTGAATATTAAAATTACGGCTACTAAAATCTTCGATAGCTTCATACAATTCCCTTCATTCAATTATTTAATATATTTCAAATTACTGAATGCAAACTTATGGGTTTAAATCGCAGAAATAGTTATCTTTAGATAATAAATTATTTTGAATACAGTCTTTTTTTTAAACGGCTTAGCGAAACAGGAGTAATCCCAAGGAAAGAAGCAATGTCTTTTTGTGATGCTCGTTGGATGATTTTCGGATAATTCTCGAACAAATGTTCATAACGTTCTTCAGGGCTAGTGATTACGAACATAGAAATATGCTTTTGTAATTTTGCGAAACTGAACTCCGACATTTTGCGGAATATCTTGTTATAAATCGGTACATTCTCAAATATGTAAGTCAAATTGATATTCGTAAAGCTGAATAATTCGCAATCTTCAATAGCTTCTAATAATTGAGTATTAGGTTTGCGGAAGGTAAAGCTAATAAATGGCGATGCAAGTTCGTTTTCGAAAAAGAAGGTACCCGTTCGCTCCTCACCATCTTTATAAAAGAATAATCGTAAAGCTCCACTTTTAACAAAGTACATCTTATCACTGATGACTCCAACATCAGCCAATAACGTTCCTTTTTTAACAATTTCATATTCGAGAATTGACTCAAATGCAGCCCATTCTATTTCAGTAAGCTTATCGAATTGAGTAAAATATTTATATAACAAACTATACATAAATGATTGTTTTCTATAGATACCCAAAAACTTCCATTGTGAGAATTTATGTAAACGAATAGAAACTGAATTTATTTGTTATCAAAAAAAGATTGAATTCAATTATAGGAAAAAACATATTAATGAATAAATAATACGTTTAAATAGTCGTCTAATCCATTTGTAAATATGATATTAGTTGCCGTACTATACTACTCGAATGTTAATGTGTGATGAATATTAAATTGAATTAGTACAAATAAATATGGAGAATATTGATGGCATTTATTGAATGGAGCGACTCGCTTGCGGTAGGAGTTCGCGAAATCGACAATCAGCATAAGCAACTGTTTAATTTAGTGAATGATTTATTTGATGCAATGGGCAAAGGCGAAGGCAATGCAATATTAAGTATGACTTTATCCGATTTGACTAAATATACAGTGATGCACTTCGAAACAGAAGAAAAGTATATGAAAGCTTACAACTATACTTTGTTTGTGTCTCATAAAACAGAACACGACAAATTAACTCAGCAAGTCGTAGATTTGCAAAATGAATTTAATTCCGGATCCACCAGAATTACAGTAAAAGTAATGAACTTTTTAAAGGATTGGTTGAAAAATCATATAGTCCAAAATGATGTAAAATTTGGGAATTTCTTAAATAAAGCTGGCATAAATTAATTATATAATAGTAGCTTACTGCAAGCAATTACTCGTTTTCAGAAATAGTAAAATTTTGCTTTTATGTAAAATATGTGTAAATTATTGGATGACGATTTCTATAATCTTCAAATTTGAAATATAAAAACTCAAATCGCCTTCTATCTGATAATTATATCGAATAGAAGGCGATTGTAATTTATGGTAGAATCGAAAGATTAGAATATATAATATTTAGTGCTGATATTCGTGGATATACGTGATATAATAAATTTAAAAGTGTACACATGGACAGTAGAGCATATTACGAACCGATTATAAATGAGAAAATCAGTAAAATTCCAGATTCTTTGCTTCCTGATTTCGTGCGAATGATTGATGTATTTCAAGATATTTCAAATAATTCAGCTATGAACAAGGATAATCTTTCAAAAAAGAATCTGATGAGTTTCGCAGGAGCTTGGAACGATTACGACGAAGCCGAAAATATGATTGAAGATATTTATGAAAGAAGAAGTAAGGGTAGAAATTCTTTGAATTAAAATTTCAGAAATCTCAAAATATTTATTAGATAAAAGCGTAAATACTTGTGGTTTAAATAATTATGTTAATATGATGTAATATGTATGTTGAAATAATAAATAAAGACCTGTTAAAATTATATGAGACTGGGAAATCTAATAAATACAGACTCCCAAGTCAAATAGTCGAAAAATTTATTATGAGAGTAGCTCAGATTCATGCAGCAACTTCTATAAGAGATTTGACAAGAAGACCTATTAACTTTGAAAAATATAAGAATCACTATTCAGTCCGTTTAGATAATAAATTTAGATTAGAATTAAATGTCGAATGGACGAATGAAGATAAAACAATCGGTAGCTTTTTTATCTTTGAATTAAATAATCATTATGGAGATTAATAATATGACTCCCTATAAATCAATTGGAATAAATTCACACATTTTGGAATTTATCGAAGCAGATGAATTAACTCGTGAAATGTTTGCGGAGAAAATGGAAATGGCCATTAATGAGATTAATGATTTGCTTGATGGCAATATAAATCTAAATCAGAGTATAGCCTTGAAACTAAGTAAAGTATTTGAGACGAGCGTAGAATTTTGGCTCAATTTGAATAACGAATCTGAATCAACATCTAAGAGCTTGCCAAAGCTTAAGCCAACTGCTCAATATGTTCCGGCTTGGGCTTAAGATGTAGATATAACTGAATAGAAAGTAAGCAATAAAGGATATTAAATGAAAACATATAAATTCCAAACAAAAGTGTCCGGCGACGGCTCAATTCAAATTCCGAATTATCAAGAATTTAAGAATTTGGATGTTGATGTCGTAATTACTAAGAGAATTCCGACAGAGCCGAGCAAAATCTCCGCCGATGAATTTATTAGAAATGTAGCCGGAGTATTATCTGATAAAGATATCGATACCGCCAAGTTAGATTATTTATTGGAAAAGTATAAGTAGCGATTATTCGCATCGTTGGTAAAGTCTATATATGCTGTCATTCCGGTTTTGTGAGTCTTCGAGCAAATACCGGAATCTGTCTTTGGATTCAGTAGAGAAAATTCATGAAATCATTCTTATGATTCAGCGAAGCTAATTTTCTCTACTAAAAATAGAAAGTGAACACTCCTTGCTATAAATTCTTTCCATAATCTCATCTTTAATTTTGTAATTTTAGAATAATTTCTTAATTTACAATTCTAATATATATGACAAAAATAAAAGGAAGCCGAATGTTTAAAATAATTAAAATCTTATCCTTGTTAAGCCTTATAGTCGTAACTATAAGTTCATGCAGTCAATTTCGTTATGAATCTAAGAAATGGGATATTCACGGTGTAGTTCGTGAAAATTGCTTAGTTGAAGACACAAATAATAAAATCGTGTTTGAAAAAACGAAAGATAACTTGTATCAAAAGAGAGTTTATAATATAAATAATCAATTGATTGAGCAGAGCAATTATTCAGATTATATTGGTGCGAATGCTATTGGGGAAGCAAAGTATTGGTACGACGATGGGAAAGTAAAAAAAAATGTGAATTACAATACTAATAGTGAAATTAATGGTGATATAATTACATATTATCAAAACGGAAATATTAAAAGAAAAGACAAATATAAAAATGGCGAATTAGTAAATGGTGAATGTTTTGCAGAAGATGGGAAAAACACAACCCACACCCTTTTCTTTATTGAACCAACTTTAGATGTTGAAGAGTTATCAAGGCATATTAAATACCCAGAAATAGTTCGAAGGGCAGATATTCAAGAAAGAGTTGTAATTTTACTTCATATTACCAAAAAAAATAAAATTTCCGAGTATTATTATGATAGTGATAATTCTATTCAATTAGTCAATGAAGCGTTAGATGCAATACTTAAACACGGTAAAACAACAGTAGCTAAAGAAGATGATGAGCCTGTAAACTGTTGGGTATATGTCCCCGTTGTATTCAAATTTAGGGACTAAAATTGTAAAAGCACTGAAAACTCAAATCGCCTTCTATCTGATAATAATATCCAATAGAAGGCGATTGTAATTTATAGTAAATCGAAAGATTAGAATTCTCGGAGCTTGCCGCCGAATTGTTTCTCAATTCCGCCGACGATAGAAGTAACTGAAGAATCTACTTCTTGATCTACCAAGGTACGAGTGGCAGAAGAATAAGTCAAAGCAAATGCTATGTTTTTATTCTCTAATCCAATTTTCTCGCCTTCGTAAATATCAAAAATTTCAACGCCTTTCAAGAATTCGCCGCAATTCTTCATAATTGCGTCTCGAACTGCTCCGGCTTCTGTAGTTTTCGGCACGATGAAGCCTAAATCCCTTTTAACCACGGGGAATGGCGACACCGGAGAATAACGAGTATCTTTAGTTTTTACTTTGTAAACTTTTTCTAAATTCATTGTCATAATGTAAATCGGCTGGGCTATGTCGAATGCTTTCATTGTCTTTTTGGAGATTTCGCCGAATTTACCAACGACTTCGCCTTTGTACAGCACGGTCAATGAATTCGCAGAGAACATATTTTTCAAATAGCTATCTTGAGCGAACTTGAATCCGGTGAAGTTAAAGCGTTCAACGAAGTTCTCGAACGCTCCCTTTATGTCGTAATAATCAGCCGTGCGTTGTTTATCCGACCAATGGAATGGCTTGATTCCCCCGGTAATGGCTACAATTATTTCCTCTGTTTCCTTGATACCCGGAATATAAGTTTTATCCGCAGCTGTGGCAGGATTAAATGTTTTTCCGATTTCGAACAAACACAAATCCGAATTGCCGTAGCGAATATTCCTCTCAATAGTTTTCAGCATAGACGGAAGCAATGAC
>CAZIIZ010000148.1:0-6725 GCA_964539225.1 uncultured Hyphomicrobiales bacterium
ATAAATAGTCAATGATAACCTTGCACCTTTTCAGACCAATAAGACTATCTAAAGCTGTTTCATCAGGGCAATCCATACTTTCGAATTCATAAATATATTCACCATTCCTCTTTTTATCACAAATCATTTTTGCAATATTTTCAACTTCAAGAATACTTGATGAATCTAATAAAGCTGAATTATGATCAAAATGAACACGAACTTCAATACTACAGCTTTTATTAATAGAATCGTAATTTTGCGTATGGCTACAAGCAAATAAAGAAAATACAATAAAAATCAATATTGTTATGTTTTTCATAATATACCAAATTTATAGAATTAGCAAAAATGAGTTTAATATAGTTAGGCTTCATTCGAACATCGTTTTCATAATCAAATTATTGCCCAAGTTAATCAATAATTCACAGATTAAGTCGCCCAGTTATAGTCGAATCCATCCAATAGTCTTTCGAAACAATTACTAAATTATCTAAGAACACTATCGGGTAGCGGCACAAAATGATATTCTCCCTTTTTAGGCCATTTCTCAAAATCCTCAACTATCTTCAATCCACTTGGAGAATCGTAAGTGAAATTTAGCCTAATAGCTCGAATATATAAATCCTTACTTTGTATAATCATCAACATATAGTGGCGTAGAGTATCATTTCGAATTTCCAATTGATGTTCTCCATTAAATTCAAAGTAACTTGTTTTAAATATTACTTTAAAATTGTCTGTTTCTGAAACCGTGTAATACTTTCCCCACCCTGAGTGAAAACTAACTGGATCATCAAGACGATATTGAGAATTAATCGGAAACATGATTTCATTATCATCTTGTATATCTAATTGTCGAATTGCCATACTATCTATATAATTATTTCCTTTGTAACTTATTGAATCCAAAGCCCAAAAACCAATCATATATGATTGATTTATTTTCGAGCATGATACATTAAACAGAATCAGAGCTGTTAAAATTGTATATATTAGTATTTTCGTTATATTTTTCATAAATTTCAAACTACTCAAATTGGATATAAACTTTTTCAATCTCATAAATTCCAAGACTTTTTCGCCCCAGTTTTATTTTATAACACTTGTTCTTCAGATGTCCTACACCTCGCAGGTGTAGGACATCTTAGGAGACTTAGCCGATACCTTTTTTACTAATGTTTAACTCCTAAAGGAGTAAAGAATGAAAGCAATCTTGTACAGCGTAGTTATTGGTTGAATATTTAAAGTGCATCAGTAATTTGATTAATTGATAATTCGCAATCAGATAATATTTTCGACAGCAAACCTTTACCAATTGTTTCATTGCTATGCACTCATACAGCAACCCTAATTCTTTGCATCCCAATAAATTCCAAAGGCTTAAATGATTCTCGCTGCTCCTCTAAACATAAATCCACAACTTCCAAAATCCGCTCATTCAGTACATCGAGCGATTTCGCTTGAGTATAACATCCTTTCAATGCAGGAATAGTAGCCACGTAATAGCCGTCTTCGTCTTTCTCAATGATAACGCTGAAATCCATATTATTCACCTTTTTGATTTTATTATTCATATAGCAAATATGACTTTTTCGTGCCGGATTTATTTTATAGCACTTGTTCTTCAGATGTCCTACACCTCGGAGGAGTAGGACATCTTAGGAGATTTAGCCGATACTTTCTTTTACTAACGTTTATCTCCTAACGGAGTAAAGAATGAATTCAATCTTATACAGCGTAGCTGTTAAACGTTAGTAATAAAGTATGTCGTCCTTTAGTTTGAGGTCTCAACTTTTCCATTGGGCTATTTTCGTGCCGTATTTTCAAAAAAGATTTGAGTAACTAAAATCAACATTATAGGTATAGAGTTGGTTTATTGGGTGTTTTTACTACGAAATATTTTGGTAGGATTCTGACGACAATCGAAGATATCCGTAATGATTAATCGTGATTCAATAATTCTGTAAATTATTTTGATATTCCCGGACATTAGAAAACGATGATTTTGATTCAACGTAGCTAACTGAGGTTCTATCGAACCACTTTTAGGATGCAGTGCTAATTGATCAACTTTATTAATCACTTCAGTTGTAATCATTTGGGCTACCTTGACACCTACATTTTCTGAATAATAACGATAAACTTTATTCAGTTCATTAATCGCAAAATCAGACCAAACAATTTGCATAATTTCACCAGGAAGTAATGATGTTTTTCAAATCTTCGTGCGAAGTAAGCCGTTGCATCGAAATATCTAAATTGGATATTTCGGCACGAAACAGCAATTCATCGTCAACGGTTTCAAAGTTTTTGCATTCAATATTGTTTGAGCGAAAAAACTCTTCAACGTTATGAATTGTGCTTTCATTCTCAATCATCATCAATGAATTAATAATATTTATTTTTCGAGTTTGCAAATTCTCCATCACTTATTCATTCCATATTTTTTAAAATATTCACTTCAGAAACGCTTTCCCTGCGGATTTATTTTATTATGCATTTGAAATATTACGCTTGGATTCCAGATGTCCAACACCTCGGAGGTATAGGACATCTTAGGAGATTTAGCCGATACCTTTTTTACTAATGTTTAACTCCTAACGGAGTAAAAAATGAAATCAATCTGATACAGCGTAGCTGTTAAACGTTAGTAATAATTTATGTCGTCCTTTTGCTTGAGGTCTCCACTCTGCCAACGGGTTATTTTCGGGTTATATTCTCGGGATAGGGTAGTGCTGTGCGGGTTAAATCTCATTTTCGGGAATATCGGCAATTTTAAGAATATGCTTCAACAAGCCAAGTTTTATGTGCTTGTTAGTATGAATCGGTAGAGAAATTCTTTCATCTCGCCCTTCCTTGATATAAATATGATGACTTCCATTAATACGTGCCAAATACCAGCCATATAATTCTAAAAGTTTAGCTAATTCTTTGCCACTAATGGATTTCATACAGTCAATTCCATAATCCTACTGCCTGCATTCATTTGGATATGTTCTAAATCAACGCTCAAGCAACCCTCAATGGCTTCATACAGATTTTGAATTAACTCCTCCATTGTATCGCCTTGGGTTGCACATCCGGGAATTGAAGGAACTTCCGCCCAAAATCCGCCGTCTTCATCATCGTGTATTATAGTTTTTAGCCGCATTTCAATATTCCTTTTTATAATATATTTTATCAACGCTTAGAAGTAGGATTTATTTTATTTCAATTGCTATTCAGATGTTCTACATCTGGCAGATGTAGGACATCTGTTGGTGATGTAGGCGAACTACTATTTATTACTAACGTTTAACTCCTAACGGAGTAAAGAATGAATTCAATCTTATACAGCGTAGCTGTGAAACATTAGTAAAAATGTATATTTGGGGCGTATTCTCGGAAGTGAGTAGTTTAGCCGATAATTATTGCCAAATGACTTCAATTCCATCTACTGAATTAAACTTTTTATCGCTTGAAATAATTGGAATGCCAAGCCACTTCGCAGTAGCAAGTATCATACGGTCGTGTAATTCATAGAATTGTATTGACTGGGCGGATAGAATTATTTCCGTAGTCAAATCAATGATTCTATATCCTGAAGTTTGAATCAGCAAATCAATGGTATTATTCAAATCAATATTGATTCGTTTTTTTTCCGAAAGATACATTATTTCCATTAGCGACACGATAGAAATAGCAAATTCATCGTCAGAATTTGGAAAATTATCAAGAATTTCAGCGGCACTTTTCCCTATAGTTCCGGAATTGGAAAAATGTCGTACCATCGTAACCGTGTCGAGCAAATACATCATAAGATTTTTATGTCTAAATTGTTGGCTATTTCATTTCTAATTTCTGATAAATCGGCAACCAAATTATCAGTATCAGTAACCGAATTTGCCCATATTCCGGCTAAACTCTTGCGATGCTTAGGCTCTTTTTTCAATTTAGAATTTTCAATATTTACTAAAACTCTTTCTAATTCATTCGAACTTAAAAGTGGCAATATATTATTAAGTTCTATCCTTTTATATGCCATAGAATTCATAGCATAACCCATTTTATAATTTATAATGTTATTGTTTTGATAGACTTTTTCGCACTGGATTTATTTTATAACACTTTTTTTCAGATGTCCTACACCTCGCAGATGTAGGCGAACTACTATTTATTACTAACGTTTAACTCCTAACGGAGTAAAGAATGGAAGCAATCTTATTCAGCGTAGCTGTTAAACGTTAGTAACTATGTTGTTACTTCATAGTTACTGCAATTCTCTATTCAAAGCTTTAGCGAGATTTTTACTCATTAATTATTTTAATTACAGGATCAAAAAACTTTTTATTGATGTAGTCGTAGAAAAAATAACGTTCATCGGGAGGATAATACAAAATAATTGTATTGTCTATTTTTGCCATCATTCTAAATGATTCTTTAGGACTCCAACTTGTAGCATTTCCCCAAAAACTTGGGATTGGAAATTTAAGTTTATGAAAATATTTTTTGATTGAAGAACTATCAGATATTAAACTTTTCTTGCCATTGTAAATCGAGTAAATATCCAAATATGCAATGTAACCTGAATCATAATCAAAGTGTTTTCTATTGACAGAAATACAATACAAGGTATCATTAACAGATTCGAAATTACTTCTTTCATCTAACCCGTTAAACTTCTGAATATTATTTTTGACAAATAGATTTTTGCATATTGAGTCCGTAACTTGCTTATTAAATATAATATATGTCAGAGAATCCTCATATCTTTTGGTAACTCCTATATATTTATTGTCATCTGTTATCTTAAAATACATATTTGGCGAATCAAATACAAAATTCGCAATTTTTGAACATATAGAATCAGATTCTTTAGGACTTATCCATTTGTTCGGATAATCGTAATAATTATCATCATTAAATTCAATTACGATAGAATCCATAACAATGTAACGACTTCTCTTGGTGACGGAATCAACAATGGTGAACTCATTATAATACGCTCCTCGGAAAGGAGAGGTTCCCATATCGACAACAATTTTACAATATTCATCAAATATACCGTAATAAAAATTACCACTTATTTTATTATAGATTCCGGAATAATAATATTTGCGATTACAATTATATTGTCGCTGAGGATATACAAATATTGTGTCAGTACCTGAATGCAATGTGAGATTAGAGATATTCAAATAATAAAAGTCATTGCTATCTCTTGGAAAATCTGCTTGCATCTGGTATGTGATAAAAAACAGAAATAACACACATATTAATCTTCTAAAGTTTCTCATATTTTTAATAACCTTCTTTTCTTGGCTGTTAATATTATGTCTAAATTAAGTCTAAATTGCCCCTAAGATTTATTATTAGTTTGTAATTCTGCGTCATTAGTTATATAATATTAATTATAAGAAAATTCAATCTATCGACTAATATAACATTTTCCAATAATATTTGGGGATTGATAGACTGTTCCAACCAAAGTATCATCCGAAGTTATCTGATTATCATTATCTAAATGTGTACTCGTCTGATAACTACCTCGAATTGTAGATTTTAAATATAAGCCTTTTGGAACAGTCGTTAATTGAATTTTATAGTATTTATTGGGTGTTAAACTATCACATATGCAATAATTTCGCGAACTACTGCTATCTGCAGAAATAAGATAATATAAACTGTCATTACTATCTGAGAAACAGAAAAAATCATATTCTAAATACCCACCAACATCCGATAAATACTTTAGATTCATAACCTTATCAGTTACGGACTTATCAAGAGTATTACATGCATTAATGCATAATAAGAATAATACAGATTTAAATATGTTCTTCGCTGATACCATAATAATTTTCATTCGTTTCATTGCGACTTACACCATTTAGTAATTTCTAACATGAACACAGTTTTATCTCATCTCCGATTTTCAAACTCATATTTATTTAGAATTATGACAGTATCTTTTTTTATTATTTTAAAAGTTGGTTGATTCTTTATAGCATAAATAGAATCACCGACCTCAGCATAATAACATATTTTATTATTAAAGGTTCTACTATTTAAGTATTGCGTTACTATATAATATCTAAACTTATCTTTGGGTTTTATTACAAAGAAAAACTGCTTTGTAGTATTTGGAAGTTTCAACGTTTTATATTCAATTTTAATCCCTCCTCGACCTCCCCCAGCAGCATGCTTTGGGATCTTTTCTAATCTGCCATTAAACTCATTATCTAATACACTATCTCTGTCAGTATAAATATATCTCGAATAAATAAACAACCCAAGAATCACCGGAGCAATCATTATTACCATTGATTTAAAAATCAGAGAAATCCCTGAATTCATCATCCTCGAATCAACCTCAATCTTATTTTGCATTAATAATTACCTTTGAAGTTTGTTGAAAAATTAAGAAAATGAGTCATTCTGAGGTCTCAAAGAAAACTTCGTTTTCACTAAAGGAAAATGACACTCAGAATTGAGTAAGTAGAGTCTATAGGAGTTATGTAGAGAAAATTCATGAATTTTCTCTACATAACCTACATTCTACTTTGTAAACCTTGTTGAAGCATGTCATTAGGAGCGTAGCGTAGAAATCGATTAAACGATTCAGCACAGCTAATAAAATACAGTCGTAAATCAATACAAGGCAATAGATTCTTCACTTCATTATGAATACCCAGTTTCTATAATGATACATTCTCAACTGGCTGCTAGTAAATAATATCCTCATACTCAAGCCAACATCTTGG